>JALVPE010000059.1 GCA_027031945.1 Candidatus Moraniibacteriota bacterium | reverse complement strand
CATTGGCGGAAAATTTTTACTAAAAATAGAGTTTGGAAATTACCCCCAATTAAAAGAAGAACTTGGTTGGCTCTTTTGTGGGTGTCTTTGTTTGGAGGGTTGATTGGAACTTTAATGATTACCAAAGCATTTTTTCTGGCCATTGATGGACAGGTTACTTTTGCCACGGTTATTATTTTGCAAAAATTACAGCCGGTATTTGCGTTATTGATGGCTCGAATTATTTTAAAAGAAAAATTGTCCGGTAAATTTTATGGTTGGGCAGGCTTAGCAATTGTCGCTTCTTATTTTTTGGCTTTTGGAAAAACCGGGCTACATTTAAGTTCTTTAAATTTGACTCACAGTGCCGGTTGGTTTGCTTTTCTGGCGGCCTTCTCTTTCGGTTCCTCAACGGTTTTTGGAAAAAGACTGGTTAATGACTTAGGTTTTTCTTTAGCGACGGTGTTACGTTTTGCTTTAACTGCTATTTTGGCGGGCAGTTTACTATTGTTGGATGGTGATTTTACAAAAATAACCACTTTAGATGGACAACATTGGAAATTGTTGGTGATTATAGTTTTGAGTAGTGGGGCGGTGGCAATGTATATTTATTATTATGGTTTAAAAAAGATTCCGGCTTCTTTGGCAACAATTGCTGAATTATTTTGGCCATTGTCAGCCATTTTTTTAGATTATATTATTAATCACAATGTTTTATCTTTTTGGCAAGGTTTGGCAACCGGTGTTTTGTTATTGTCTTTTTATAAAATCATTAGTCAACAAGCGGATAAAAAAAGTTTTGCGAAAAAAATATTATATCAAACAGCGGGAAAAGTTATTGCCGGTAAAAAGGTGGGGCGTCAGTTGGGATTTCCTACGGCGAATATTAAACTGACAATAAAAATACCAGCCGGAGTTTATGGAGGAATAGTTTTTGTTGAGGGAATAAAATATCGAGCGGTATTTTTTATCGATCAGACAGAAGAAATTTTAGAAGCGCATATCCTAGAATTTAAGAAAGATATTTACGGGGAGAGTATTGCGGTGGTTCTTACAAAGCGAATTAGGGATGTGGAGAAATTTTCTGATAGTAAAGATTTGATAAGGCAGATTAAAAAAGATATTGAGAGTTTGTCTGTTTAATTTTTCCCCACAAGCTTTGCTTGTGGAGAAAAATAAATTAAAGATGGTTTTAAGACAATTCTTTCAATAGCTTACGAAGGTTTTGTAGAATAGGTTTAAAATGATATTTGGGAGAATCAACTTTAGTTGTCTTTTGAATGCTGGCTAGAGAAAAGGTCAGCCAAAAAATAATTTGTCCCTGGGGAATGGTCCAAAAGTAATGGTCAAAAAAGGCTACCAACAGAGCTATTAAGAAAAATAAATTTAGGGGAGAATTTATTAGAATTTTCCAACGAAACTGTCGGAAAACAAATAAGAAAACTGTTAAAAGAAATAAAAATAAAGAAACCAATCCCAGTTCGCTGGCGATTAAAAGGTAGAGGTTGTGAACCGGTTGTAGTCGCCAGGCGGATATTTTGTTTACGGTTAATTCCTTGGAGGTCGGTACAAAATTTCCCGGTCCAACTCCCAAAAAAGGATGCTTAAATATTATTAGTTCCGCTGTTTGGCGATAAATTTTTCGGAAGTGCATTGAAGCATCACCGGAACATTGAATACAAAGGCGAGGAGCAATTAAATTATAGGCAAAAAATACTCCGCCAAAAATCAGAATAATAGCCAGAGTTGTTTGTAGAAAGAAGGGGACTTTCAGTTGGTTACAATATTGTTTGTATCTTTTACTGATAAATTTTCTCTGAGTGAGAGCAAAAATGATCAGCAATAAAAAAGTGAAGGCGATAATAGCTCGGGAATAGGTTAGTAAAATTCCGACCAGTATGATTAGAAATTCGCTGAGAAAAATAAGGCGATATTGCAAACGGAGCTTGTCCATTAATATTTTTTTGGATAAAACCAAGCTTAATCCGGAAGTCAAACTGAATAATAAGAAAATACCCAAGACATTTGGATGAGGAAAGGTGCCGTAGGCGCGAATAAATTTTTCTCCTTCAAAACTGAATTTAGCGATGCCGTGAATGTTCGGACTAATAACATTTTCACCTAACCACCCCAAGCCGATAGATTTTTGATAGATAAATTGCAGAATGGCAATAGTCGCTTGAACCGTGCCACCAACAAAGAGAATAAATTGTGTATAAATGCGAACAGTGTGTTGTTTTAATAAATCTCTGCTGACGATAAACAAGAAAATTACTTCCAAAAGTCTGAGTAAATTGTACCAATTTGAACCGGAAGGTTTGTTAATTAAAAATGACATCAAAACAAGTATGACAAAGAAAAATAGGGGTTGGTTGGATATTTTTTGCCAAGTTTTTTTGGTGAAGAGTTTTTTCCGGTTGGCAAATAAGGCAATTGAAAGTAGGGTAATTATAAAAATGTCAAAAGAATAAAAAGAAACGGCTAGATGTTCTCTGAAGCCGTTTATTTCTTTAATAGTATCAAAATTGAATATATATCTCCGCTGGAAGGGCAGAGTAAAAGCTGTTAGATATAATAAGATGACTTGAATTTTTTTAAGCATAGTAATTGAGTGATTTTTTAAGGTTCATATCAGTATAGTGCATTTCTTGAATTTGTCAAGAGGGAATTTAATTGTTGTATCCTCCGAGAAATAAAACCAATCCGGTAATCCCCAGTCCGGTAAAGACGGAAATAATTATAGCTTTATCAAGAGGCAGATAATTTTTAATGTCGGTAAAGGTGATAACAATAGCCACAAAAACGAAAGCTATCAAAATTGAAAATATTTGATAAATAGGTAAGTGTTTTTCGTTAGCGTTAATAACAATTGGCCAGCAAACATTTATTGCCAAGAACGCAACAAACCCCCAAAGAGCAAAAGCAAAAAGACCGTCAAGTGCCAATTGAATAAAAGCAATTAAGACAAATAAAATAATTGGTAAGAGGCAAAACAGTCTGAGAGGCGAACGCATAAGATAAATTGTTAACTGATTATTTAGTTTGTTTAGTGGATTTTTTGTTTGAGGTGGATTTGTTAAATTGTTTTCAAAATTGTTTTATCCTAAACAAACCTCATCTATTTAGAGAATAACATAATTTTAATTTTTTGACTAGGGGATTGTGGATAACGGAATGTCTGTGTTAAGGTGTTCATAGGAATGTGGGGGTATATATGTACTTGCATTGATAAGAGTTGGTGAATATTTCTAAATAATTTTCAAATAAGCTTAGGGAGATAATTTTAAAGATTTTATGTAGTCGAGTAGTCAATTGACTACTCGACTACATTTAAAATAGTTGAAAAAAGTTGGGAAGCGTGGTAGGATTATGGGGTAAAAAGTTGGTTAATTTATAATGTTTTAAGGTTAAAATTATGAAAAAATATGAGCATAAAAAAATAGAAAAAAAGTGGCAGGAAGAATGGAGTAAGCAGAAAGAGCAGAAAAAGAAAACCCCCCATCCCTCCTTTCGCGAAAAGGAGGATGACCCCCTTTACACAGGGGGTGGTAAAAAGCCAAAGTACTATGTATTAGATATGTTTCCCTATCCATCGGGAGATGGTTTGCATATGGGGCATACGGAGAGTTATACCGCTTCGGATATAATTTATCGTTATAAAAAATTACAGGGTTTTGATGTTTTGCATCCCCAGGGATTTGATTCTTTTGGTTTGCCGGCGGAGAATTATGCCGTTAAGACTGGTATTCATCCTAAAGAAACTACCAAAAAAAATACAGAGAATTATATTCGGCAAATGAAGATGCTTGGCTTGGGGCATGATTTGGAATATTTCATAATATAAATAGTACTTATGATTATTTTAGATTTTGATGGCACAATGTTTGATACTGGTGATAGTTATGTAAAGACCAGGAGAGCATTGTCCTATTATTACAATATAAAAGAGGATCTTTTTACAAAGATAAACAATAGAAGATATTTGTCGGAAATATCATTTATGAATGAACTAGTTAAGTTGAATATTGATAAAATTGAAAATGTTTACAATCAATACCTTATACATTATAAAAAGTACGGTTTGCCCTTAATCTCTGATCAATACAATTTTATTATTAACATAGATTTTTTTAAAGAAAATAATACAGTGATTGTAAGTAACGGACTATCTGAGGTGATACAGCTTATTTTAAATAAATTTTGTATAAATTCTTTTTTTCCAGAAAGATATTCGTACTCATTAAAATTAAGAAATTTTAATAAAAAGAAAACAATTAGAAATCTTTTGAAACACGACGAGAAGAATTTTATAATATCTGATAATATACAAGATTTTGAAATTTTTAATGAGAACAATGATTTGGATATATATGGGAAATATCTTGGTAAAACCTGCCATGCTGTTGATAATCATAATATTGATTTTGTGCCAAAAGATTTTTTTAACATAGTAAATAGAATTAAATATGAAAAATAAGATAATTATTTGTGCAGAACCATACGATATAGGACTTAATATGAAAGGTATGGGTTACAGGTATTGGAATTTAGCTTTATTTTTGTCAGGGCTAGGCATTGATGTTGATATTATTGTTAATGATGTAGACACTAAATGGGGCACTGGTCGTATTACGTTTATAAAAAAAAGTGATTATAAAAAACATATTAAAGGTAATAATAAATATAGTCATACTATCGTTCATCTTGAAACAAGCGATGAGCTGATTGAATCACTCAAGGATTATGGATGTAAGCTAATATTTGATAATATACTTACTCCATTTGAGAGTTTTTTCTTTCAAAAAAATATTATTTCTGGTATCCATACTCAAATTAAAGAGGTGCTTAATAGGACAAAAAAACTGAAAAGATTAATAAAAATCTCAGATTTTTATGTATGTGGTACATACGAAGAAAAATTTGAAACCATTGGGCAGATTATGTTTGCGAAAAAAATGACAGAGAATGAGATATATAAAATGGCAAATAAAATATGCGTCATTCATACACCATTTATTTCAAAGAATATGGATGGATATGTAAATGATGAAGTACATATTAATACAGATAATACATTTTTGTGGAATGGTGGTTTGTGGAATCACTACAAGTTAGATTTTTTAGTGGAAGCTTTTAAAAAGGTTAATGAGATTAGTGAGGAATTAATTGTTATGAAGTTTATGTATAGAAATAACACTTCTTTGTATGATTATATAAAAAAAGAGTCAGAAAAATATAATTTTATTGATGTGCCAAATTCTTTTCAAGACAACTCAAAATATTCGCTTCGTAAAAAAGACAAAATATTACATAATAGTAGAGCAATTATTTTACTAAATGATCATACAATACAGGGCGAGCTTGTATTGCCGCTACGAATGAGAGAATCACTTTTATATATTAAGCCAATGATTGTGTCAGATTTTGGGATACTTGCTAGATATGTGAAGATAAATAATATTGGTATTGTCGTGACTAATACCGAAGAAGATTTATATAAGGCAATATCCGAAATGATGGATGATAAAAAATATCAGTTTTATTGTGACAACATTAAGAGAATGAGACAGGATTTTTTAATTGAGAACAATGCTATTAATTTAATTAAATATATTAAACATGTATAATGATAGACCATATGATGTGTTAGTAGTTGGGGCTGGACTCTCTGGTGCTGTGATTGCTGAAAGGTATGCAAATGTTTTGGGAAAGAGAGTCTTGGTTATTGATAAAAGAGAACATATAGCTGGTAATTGCTATGATTATTGGTGTAATGGTATACTGGTCTCTAAATATGGTGCACATATATTTCATACTAGTAATGATAATGTGTGGAGGTATGTTAATCAATTTACTCAATTTAATAATTATAGACACAGGGTACTTAGTGCAATTGATGGAAAATTAGTGCCATTTCCAGTTTGTATACAAACATTAAACAGGCTATTCGATGCAAAGATTACATCTGGCGAAATGATGCAAGAATGGCTATTAAAAGAACCTGGTGTTGGTACAAAAATAAAGATAAAAAATGCTGAAGATTTTGTAATAAATAGAGTTGGTGTCAGGCTCTACGAGTTATTTTTTAAGTATTACACATTAAAACAATGGGGTATTGGAGCCAAAGAGATTGGTAAGGAGGTTACACAAAGAATACCAGTGAGGTTTTCAAATGATGCGTTTTATTTCTCAGATAAATATGAAGGCATGCCGGTAAATGGTTATACTAATATGATAGATAGGATGTTGTCTTCTGATAATATATCCATAAAATTGGGCATAGATTATATTAAGAATAAGGATAGATATACAAATTTTCAGAAGGTGTATTATACTGGACCAATAGATGATTATTTCAATTACATACATGGTAAATTAGGATATAGGTCTTTATTTTTTGAGAATAATCTTATAAAGAAGAAATATCACCAGAAGGTAGCTGTAATTAATTATCCTCAAGGAAATGTCCCATACACAAGAATAATAGAACATAAACATTTTTATGATAACTTGAATGAAAGAGAGACAGTGGTTTCAATTGAGCATAGTTCTGATGTTGGAGATCCGTATTATCCAATCTTAAATGATAAAAATAAGGAGATATTTGATAAATATAAAGCATTGATTAAAGAAGAAGAGGAGAAAAATATTTTTTTTGTGGGTAGATTAGCGAATTATAAGTATTTTAATATGGATCAGGCGATTAAGAATGCACTAGATCTTTTTAACAAAATAGAGTATGAAAAAAGTTGTAATGAAAAGCTTTAAACAAGTTTTTGAAGTTGCATCAGTAATAACCGGTTATGTTGATTCGAATGTAATAAATCGTTTGCTACAAGAAGTCGGTGATTCTTTTGGTGACGATAGCTTATCATCCTCAAATAATTCAACTATTGGATTGGGTAATTTTAGAGAGATTTATAATACTGGGTATAAAAAGATATACAATGCACATCTTGTTTTAGCAACATATAAAGGAAGGGAACACATTGTGAATAACTTCGGGAAAGTGTTAGATAATCTAGATGGTATAACTGATTTTTTATTTAGTGTTGTTGTGGATGATTATGACGCGAGTGATGTTGATAAAATTGTGAATATCTTTGAAAGCAAAGAGAGGACATTTTATTTTCGTATAATCGTTGTGAATAATAGGGTTGGTCAAGTAAGGTGTATAGAATATGCTATTCGTGATATTGATGCAAATGTTACTGGTTATATAGATGATGATGCATTACCTTTTAATTTTTTTATTTATGATATGATTGAAAGGGCATTACATTTTGGCGTTTGGGCGGGGGTTTGTGTTTGGCCATATAGAGCAGAGACGCAATTAGAATACATGATTGGTTTGTCCACTCGCCCAGATGTTGTATCCAATCTGACGAATAAAGTTATGTATCATGGTGGCGGAGGTGTTATTTTTATGAAAACCAAGTTTTTTAATGAGTCCTTAAAGTTGTCGATAGAGAAAAAGACACTACTTGGGCCGATGATGTCTTGTGTTATGTATAAACATGGAATAATACCGTTTTCAGATAATAATATGCAAACAAAACATCCAAATAGGAAAGATTTTAAAGACTGGGTTTATATGCTTTATAAGTATGAATCTGCTTGGATGAAGGCTTATGAGTGTTTGAATAATGATCAAAGAAAATCTTTTTATAGAGTGTTTATGGAAAATGCAAGAAAAAGAGAAAATGAACTTAAAAAAGAACTGGGTAAAGATTATTTAAAATATAGATTTATTCAGAAAGTAAGAGGATTAATTTTAGAAAATGATATCTTTGAAGATAACTGTAAGCATGCCAACAGATTATCATATCTTGATTTATAGTATTTTCCTGTTAAATTTAATATACATATTCAGGTGGTGATTCGCGCCTTATTTTTCTAAATAACATAAAAAGTACAGCTATATCTTTTCCCCATTGTATCTCTTTCTTTTCTAATTTTCTAACGAAGTCTTTCTCTGATAGAAATATAATTTCTTCTACTATATCATTATCCGGGTTATCCTGTTTTTCCAGTGTTGTTATTTTTTTTGCCGTGAAGTAGAATACTGTTTCTTCCACGGTTGAATTAGTTGAATCGTATTTGTAAAATAAATTCCATTTATCTGCCTGCATAGAAACTTCTTCTATTAATTCCTCTTTTGCGGTTAACAGCGGGCTTTTTTGTTCTTTGTCCATCCAACCACTTATTAATTTTATGCTTGATTTATTTTCGTGTGGTTTGTATTCTTTGATGAATAAAATCTTGTTGTCTTTTATTGGAATAACCCTAACACCATTTCTAATCATGACCCTTTCATATATATGATTATTTATATTTTCCTCGCTTAGTTTTAAGTAGTTTCCCGTATAGATTATTCTTTTCATACAGATAATTTTAATATAGTTTGTAATAAATAAAAAAATGACACTTTACGACAGATACTGTATAGTCTGTGACAAAAAATACTTTCTTACAAAACTTTAAAAAATTTAAATTGATTTTATGGTATATATGGTTCTAGTGTATCATTATTTTAAAAGATTTACAATATTTTTTAATGATGATATAATACATCTGTGCTAATTTGGTCGAGGAATATGTTTTTATTGTAAAGAATAAGAGCAGGTAATAGCAGTTTTAGGTATATATTTTATTTTTATATATTTTTATTTTTTTTGGTTCTAAAAGTTGTCAGCAAAATTTACAAAGATAAAATATGTTTTTTTACGACTGTTGACTTAGGTCTATAGTTGTTTAATATTTATTTTTAAAATAATACTTATGTTAGTTTATAACCACCAAAAAATTGAAAAAAAAGTACAGAAAAAATGGAAAAAATCAAATTTATTTAAAACAGATAGGAATAAAGCGTCTAAAAATAATTATTATATTTTAGATATGTTTCCTTATCCGTCTGGTAGTGGTTTACATATGGGACATACGGAACAAGCGACTGCGACTGATCTTTTGTATAGATTTTATAAAATGAATGGCAAAAATGTTTTGCATCCCCAGGGTTTTGATTCTTTTGGTTTGCCGGCGGAAAACTATGCCGTGAAGACTGGGATACCGCCATCAGAAAGTACCGATAAAGCTATAAATACATTTAAAAAACAAATGGATAGTTTGGGCTTTGCTTATGATTTTACAGGTGATGTAATTACTTCAAAACCATCTTATTACAAATGGACGCAATGGCTTTTTGGCAAGTTTTTTGAAAACGGTTTGGTGGAGCTAAAGACAGACAAGATAAACTGGTGTCCTTCTTGCAATACGGGCATTGCCAACGAGCAAGTGGAAAACGGAAAATGCGAACGATGTAAAACGGAGATTGAGCAAAAAGAAGTGCCTGGTTGGTTTTTCAAAATTACCGACTTTGCCGGGGATTTAATCAACGACTTGGATAAAGTGGATTGGCCGGAAGCGACGAAGAAGAATCAAATTAACTGGATTGGTCGCTCAGAAGGAGCGTTGCTGAGTTTTGAAGTAAGAATTTCGAATTTTGATTCAAATTCTAATGATGAAATTTTGAATGAGAAAATTTCTGTATTTACCACCAGACCAGATACGCTTTTTGGGGCGACTTATTTGGTGGTGGCTCCCGAGCATCCATTAATTACGAATTACGAATTACGAATTACGAATTATAGTGAAGTTAAAAAATATGTAGAGCGGGCGAAGAACAAGACGGAGATGGAGAGATTGGAAAGCAAAGAGAAAACGGGTGTAAAATTAGAGGGATTGGTGGCGATTAACCCGGCGAACAATGAGGAAATTCCGATTTTTGTGGCGGACTATGTTTTAGGCGGATACGGAACCGGAGCAATTATGGCAGTCCCGGCGCATGATGAGAGGGATTACGAATTCGCTACAAAGTATAATTTGCCAATAAAAGAAGTTGTTAAAAATAAACAGTCAAAAATTAAAGATTCAAACATTCAATCAAAATTCAAAATTCAAAATTCAAAATTATTCACCGGTCAAGGTGAAATGATTAACTCCGGAAAGTTTAATGGCATGGATAGCGAGGAGGCGAAGAAAGCGATTACGGAATTTGTGGGCGGAGAGATGACGACCAATTATCGTCTGCGGGATTGGTCCATTTCCCGGCAACGCTATTGGGGCTGTCCGATTCCGATTGTTTATTCGCCGGAAGGAGAAGCCAAATTCGTCGGTGAAGAAAATCTGCCCTGGTTATTGCCGGAAGATGTGGATTTTCAGCCAACCGGAACGGCGCCGTTGGCGAAGTCCAAAGAATTAAAAGAACGGACGGAAAAAATATTTGGCAAGGGTTGGACGCCGGAAGTGGATACGATGGATACTTTCGTGGATTCTTCTTGGTATTTTTTGCGTTATCCCGATCCGGAAAATGAGAAAGAATTTTGCAGTCGGGAAAAATTGAAACGATGGTTGCCGGTGGATTTGTATATTGGCGGAGCGGAGCATACTTATATGCATCTTTTGTATGCCCGATTTTTTGTGAAAGCGATGCATAAGATGGGATTGCTGGAATTTGACGAGCCGTTTTTGAAGTTGCGTCATCAAGGAATGGTTTTAGATGAAAATGGGGTGAAGATGAGTAAATCTAAAGGTAATGTGGTAAACCCAAATGATATGGTGGAAAAATTCGGCGCCGATGCCACTCGTATGTATATGATGTTCGCTGCGCCGTTAGATGAGGAAATTGCTTTCAAAGAAGAGGGAGTGAAGGGTGTTTACAGATTTTTAGAAAAGGTTTGGAAATTGTTTCAAAACAAAAAGTTTATTGATTGCGGAGGGGGGTGCGAAGAAGTGCCAAAAGAATTGCCGGTATTGCTACATAAAACCATCAAAGGTGTCACAGAAGACATCGAGGAAATGAAATTCAATACGGCGATTAGTAAGTTGATGATTTTCATTAATGAATTTTCCAAGCATAAAAATATTCCCCGGGGAGCAATGGAGAAGTTTCTGATTTTATTGTCGCCTTTTGCTCCATTTATTACTGAAGAGCTTTGGTCAGAGCTTGGGCATAAAGACTCAATTTTTGATCAGGAGTGGCCAAAATACAATCCGGAAATGATTAAAGAAGAAGAGGTTGAATTGGTAGTGCAGGTAAACGGAAAATTGCGAGACAAAATCAAAGTTCCGGCGGACATTTCCGAAGACGAAGCCAAGGAAAAAGCCTTGGCCAGTGAGAAGATTAAAAAATACACTGATGGAAAAGAGGTTAGGAAAGTTGTTTTTGTGAAGGGAAGGTTGATTAATATAGTTGTTTAATGATGGCCCTACGAAAGTACAAATCTGTTACAAATTTACAAATGTACAAATGCGTGAAATAAAGTAGGTTTTTGGTGTTGATGTCATAAATATGCATTTGATTGATAATATTTAAATTGTCAGATGAATAATAATAACGGAAAAATTATATACAAAGACTTGAGTTATAAAATTGTTGGAGTTTTATTTGATGTGTATAATGATATTGGCAAATTTTACATCTAAAGGTGTTAAAACAATGAGAATATTAAATATTAAATAAATACATATTCGTACATTCGTCATCCCTAAACGGGAGATAAATATATTTGTAATGGATTTGTCCGCCCTCACGCCCCAGGCGGACAAGCAGGCGGATCAGTCTGGGGCTGATAAATTTGTAGATGTATGAAAAAAATTGTAACAATCGGAGGAGGGACGGGGAGTTTTACATTGCTTTCCGGATTGAAAAATTATAATGTTGATTTAACAGCCATTGTGTCCATGGCTGATGATGGCGGGTCAACCGGTCGGCTTAGAGATGAGCTGGGAGTTTTGCCGCCGGGAGATGTGCGACAGTGTTTGGTGGCTTTAAGTGATTCTTCGGAGAAATTGAGAGAGCTGATGAATTATCGTTTTCCCGCCCAAGGTGGGTCCGCCTTGGACGGAGAAAATAATGGATTAGGAGGACATAATTTTGGTAACTTACTTTTATCCGCTTTGGAAAAAATCAATGGTAGCTTTACCGAAGGGATTAAAGAAGCGGCTCGGATTTTGAATATTAAAGGAATGGTCGTGCCTGTTTCAGAACAAGAAATGAATCTGGCAATTAAATTGAGAAATGATAAGGTAATTATCGGGGAACAATACCTTGATCACAACAAAGACATTAGAAAATATGGGGTGGATAGAGTGTTTTTAAGGCCGAAAATAAAAGCCAATCCGTTGGCTTTGGAGAAAATTAAAAAAGCGGATGTGGTAATTCTCGGTCCGGGAGATCATTATGGTTCCATCATTCCAAACCTTTTAGTCCAGGGGGTGGCGAAAGCGATTTGTAATTCCAGGGCGTTGGTTGTGTATAATTGCAATTTAACCAATAAAAAAGGGCAAACGGAAGGGTTTGATGTGGATAAGTATGCTCAAGAAATGAATAAGTATTTGGGTCGGGATAGAATAGATTTTGTTGTTTTTCCTATGAATCGTCCCTCGAAAAAATTAATTGTTAAATACGAGAAAAAAGAAGGAAAAAATAGTATTGTTAAATTTACCAAAAATACTGGAATAAAACGATCTTATCGAGTCGTGTTAGCCAATATTACCAACAGAAAGGAGATAAAGAAGAATAAAAATGATTTAATCGCCAATACTCGTTCTTTTATCAGGCACGATTCCAAAAAATTGGCCAAGACAATGATGTTGTTGTCGGAGAGGAAGGAATATAGGAGGATGATAAAGGAGATTGTTTAAGAGAGTCGAAA
>JALVPE010000058.1 GCA_027031945.1 Candidatus Moraniibacteriota bacterium | reverse complement strand
GGTTGAACCTTATTGACATTTAATGTGACCTTTATTTTTTCACAAAGCAGTGGTATTATGTACAAGTGAGTTAGATTATTTTAGATAAAATACTTTTTATGAAAGAAAAAATTCAACAAATTAAAGAAGATGCTGTGTCAAAGATTGAAGCATCAAAAACTATTGATGATATTGAGAATGTGAGAATTGCTTATTTGGGCAAAAAAAGTGCATTTAATGAGATACTCAAAGGTTTGAAAGATTTATCACCAGAGGAGAAAAAAGAGATCGGACCACTAGCAAATCAAACCAAAAAAGAATTGCAACATCTGATAGATGATAAAAAAATGGCACTTGAGAGTGTGATTGATGAAAGAAAGGAATGGATTGATGTGACTGCACCGGGAACTAAACATGCACACGGACATTTACATCCGCTCAGCATCGTACAAAGAGATATAGAAAACATCTTTAATTCTATGGGTTTTGAAATTGCAGATGGACCTGATATTGAAAGTGAATCTTATAACTTTGATGCTATAAATATGCCAGATGATCATCCTGGGCGTGATATGCAAGATACTTTTTGGATTTCACGAGAAGAGGGTCGTAAAAAGGGAACAGGCACAGTAATGCGTACTCAAACTTCAGGAGTACAAGTGCGCTATATGGAAAAACACAAGCCGCCATTTAGGATTATTGTGCCAGGACGGGTATTTCGCAACGAAGCAACTGATGCTTCTCATGAACACACATTTCATCAATTTGAAGCACTTGTGGTAGGTAATGATGTGAGTGTTGCAAATTTCTTATACATCGCAGAGACATTCTTCTCAGAATTTTTTGGTCAAGAAATTAAAGCACGTTTGCGACCCAGTTATTTCCCATTTGTAGAGCCTGGATTTGAGTTTGACATCTCTTGTACAAATTGTGGAGGTAAGGGTTGCTCAACCTGTTCACAAACTGGTTGGATAGAAGTAGGTGGAGCAGGAATGGTACATCAAAACGTATTTGAAGCTGCTGGATATGACAGAAATAAATATCAAGGTTTTGCCTGGGGCTTTGGGCTGGAGCGACTGGCAATGATGAAATATAAAATTAATGACATCAGATTATTTCACAGTGGAGACGTACGGTTTACTCGACAGTTTTGAATTCAGTAACCAGTAATCAGTAACTAGTAACCAAGTAAGATGGAAGAGATAAAGAATTTTTATGATTTGAATGCATGGAAAAAAGGACATAACCTTGCATTAGAAATTTACAAGATAACAAGATTATTTCCAAAAGATGAAATTTATGCAATGATTAGCCAATTAAGACGAGCATCTAGTTCTGTTACTGCGAATATAGCCGAGGGCTTTGCAAGATATCATTTCAAGGATAAAATAAGATTTTATTATAATGCTAGAGGTTCAGCTACTGAAATACAAAGTTTTCTTTTATTAGCAAAGGATTTAGGTTATATTAATTTTCAAACATGTAAAAGATTAGGAGAAGATGCTAATGAAGTTGGTAAATTAATAAATGGATTAATAAGGTCAATAGAAAATCAAAATAAGTAATTATTAAATTACTAGTTACTAATTACAGGTTACTAGTTACTAAATTATAATATGAAATATAGTTACAATTGGCTCAAGGAATTGAGTGGAACAAAAAAGAATGTTGATGAAATTGCGGGGTTATTTATGACTCACAGTTTTGAAGTTGAAGGCGTGGAAGATTTATCCAAGGGATTAGATAATGTTGTTATCGGAGAAGTATTAAAAGTTGGAAAACATCCTGACGCTGATAGGCTAAATGTTGCTACTGTAAATATTGAACCCTCACCTCAATCCTCTCCCAAAGGGAGAGGGGGCTTACAGATTGTTTGTGGTGCGCCAAATTTGGAAGTTGGACAGAAAGTTCCTGTTGCTCTGGTGGGTGCAAAATTACCTCATCCTGAGAAAGGATATTTTGAAATTAAAAAAAGTAAAATTCGTGGTGTAGAGTCCAATGGAATGATTTGTGCTGAGGATGAACTTGGAATTGGTACTAATCATGAGGGCATTATGGTTTTGGACAGCAACGCTCCTGTTGGTGAGGGTTTTGCTAAGTATATGGGACTTGATGACCAGATTTTGGATATTGATATTTTGCCAAACCGTGGACATGATTGTCTAAGTTATGATGGTGTAGCAAATGAATTGCGAGCTTTGGAGGGTAATGGTGATACAAAACCCTCACCCCTAACCCCTCTCCCAAAGGGAGAAGGGGATTTAGGTGTATCTATAATTACACCTAAATGCAATAGATATATTGGTGCAAAAATTGATAATATTGAGATTAAAGAGTCACCCAATTGGTTAAAAGCTAGACTACAAGCTTCGGGTATCAGTTCAAAAAATAATATTGTAGATATTACAAATTATATAATGCTCAAAACCGGACAACCCTTACATGCTTTTAATGCGGATGTGGTAGATAAAATTGAAGTACGTCAAGCAAATGATGGAGAAAAAATAACATTGTTAGATGATGTCGAACTAAAACTGGATGCTGATGACATTGTCATTACAGATGGAGAAAATCCAATTGCACTAGCTGGTGTAATGGGTGGAAAAAATAGTGCAATTTCAGATGAAACAAAAAGTATTGTATTGGAATCAGCTTCTTTTGACGCAACTTCAATTAGATTTACACAACGCAAATATAATTTACAGACAGATGCCGCTTATAGATTTGAGAGAAATCTAGATCCAAATCTGGCACAAACTGCTATCGTGGAAGCGATTGAACTCATCAAAGAATTGGCTAACGGGGAAGTGACAGCACTAAATGATGTGTATCCTAATCCGCTTAAATCATGGACTATAAAATCATCAGTAAGTAAAGTAAATAAATTATTAGGTGTAGAAATTTCTCAAGAGCAACAGCAAAGCATTTTGGAAAGATTGGGGATGAGTGTTAAAATTATTGATGAAGATATTATGGAAATCACTGTGCCTACTGTACGACTGGATATAAAAACTCAAGAAGACATCACTGAAGAAATTGGACGGATGTATGGTTATGACAAAATAACGCCAAGGCCACTTGAAAGTGCTGTACAAACTCCGACGCGTAATGAAGAGAGATTTTTTGAACGAACTTTAAAAGATGTTTTTGTGTACGGAGGTTTTGATGAAGTACGTAGTTACTCTTTTACTTCTGTGGATGATGTTAAGTCAATTGGACTTGATGACGAAAATCATATTGCATTATTAAATCCAGCAAATCCAAATCAAGTTTTGATGCGCAGAACTCTAATGGCTCATCTATTGCGACACGCAAAAAAGAACATGAGTTATTTTGACCGTATTCAGATTTTTGAAATCGGTCGAATATATGATCCGGTGGATAATGCGTTGCCGGATGAAAAGTTAGTTTTGGGTGCTGCGATTTTATCAAAGGATCAGGGAGGTTCACAATTTTTTGAATTAAAAGGAGTACTTGAAATATTGTTAGATAGAATAAATATTGGACAATATTATTTCGACAGTGAATTTGATGAAAATGTACAGCACTTGCCAAATTTACATCCATCCAGAAGAGCGCTAATTAAAATGAATGATGGTACAATTTTGGGTTGGATGGGTGAAATAGATAAAAAGGCAAATAAATATTTTGGATTTAAGAAAAATCGTGTTGTGTATTGTGAATTAGATATTTCAACAATGATGCAAAAAGTGGAATCAGAAAACTTTTTTGAGCCACTGGCTAAATTTCCTTTTGTATCTAGAGATTTATCTATGATGGTAGGAGATAGAGTGCGTGTGGGTGATGTAGAGCGAGTTATATATGCTACTGGCGGTGAGCTTGTAAAAGATGTTGATTTATTTGACTTATACAAAAATGAAGAAACAGGTGAACGCTCAATGGCGTTTCATATAATCTTTGGCGCAAAAGACAAAACACTTAAAACAAAAAATGTAGACGATAAAATTGCTACTATTATAGAAGCTCTGGAAAACGAAATTGACGTTGAAATAAGGAAATAAATTATAATGGTATGTTTGAAGATGGATTTATTAAAATGAGACAGGATAAAAACAGAGAAGTTCCTGACAATGAGGAAATCGAAAATACTTTGACACAAAATGGTTTTGAAAAAATAGCTAGTATTTTTTCAAAACAAAAAATAGATCAAAATGATTTTGTAGAAATTGCTCAGCAAGATTTTTGGCTTTCAATACTAGAAGATATTTCACGACAAACTGATGAGGAAATTACACCAAAAGATGTCAGGGCACATCTCATTACAAAACTTTTTAATATACCACAAGGATGGACATCTGGCCTATCAACTAAAAAAGAAATAGGAGTTGACGGTAAAATTGAGCAAAAACGACTTCACCCAGAATTGGATAAATTAATAGCGACTTATTTTACTAATAATACAGCTATTCTAACACAGATAAATGATGAAGAGCCTGTAGTCAGTACCGACTTTCGAGATTTCCCAGGAATTGATGATGCTTTAGAATTATTTAAAAAAGAAATCGAGCAGTTAGATTCTGGTAAAGAAATAGGTATGAAAATCTATACCATTCTCAAGAAAGAACGAACTCATTTACACAATATTTATAAAAAAAATACAAATGTTTTTAATACTATTACAAATAGGCCACAAGTTAGAGATAGGACTGTCGAGTTTGCATATTTGCCAGGTGGCGTCCCTGTATTTCTCAGAGGTTACATACACACAAAACAATGGCAATCAATTCATGGAAAACATTTAGCTAATACTTACAAAGACGTTGATTATGTTGCAATAGAAGGATTTTCCAACTGTGAGATTGGTGATTCATTGGTTTGTCAATGGATGGATGCAAAATCTCAAGACGGTGCTTATGATAAGTTGATGAGAGATCTCGTTGCAAGTGGATTTAATGGATTATTTTGTGAAATAGATGCACGTAATACTAGTAAAATAAATTTTGACTCTTATCCAGATATGGGGGATGAATGGCATGAAATAGAATTACCAGATATATTTTATGAGCATTATTTTCTTTATTTAAAGAGAGAAGATCCCAGATTTATAAAAAAGGTAAATTCTTGGCAAAAATTAAAAGAACTAATGTTGGCTCAAGTCACAATAAGTTCTACTGTTGCGGATCTTCAACAAACGATATATTCAAATACAAAAGAGTGGAATGCATCATTGGGTATTTCAGATGAATTAATGTCAACAACATTACCAACAGGCAATGAGTTAGGGCAAGGTGCTTTTACAGATGCTTTAGCGGCTCTTAAATTGCACATTTTAGCACAAAATATGAATATAGGAAATATCAAAAAAGGTATTGTTGTAGATTTTGAGGGGGCAAATCATATGGCGATGAAATCTTTTTATCTAAAATTTCCTCAGTATGCAGCAGAAATAGTATTACGAACAATATACGAGCTTATGGCAAATCATGTAAAGAATAAGTTACCTAAAGAGGATTTTGCCAAAGGTAAAAATAATCCAGATAATTTAAAATACATCGTGGAGATGTTGGACGAGCCACGCTGGACTGATTTAATAGCGGAAATTTCACGCATCCCTATGGCCTATGTAGAAAATGACCCTGATAAAACAGTTGAGATTGGTCCAAATCAAAAGAAAATGAAAAAATATGATAAATTAGATGGAGGGTTTGCCCAAGATTTAGATACTGACATTGTTTGGGCACTTTTTGATGATAAATATATACAATCACGTATCGAATCTACAAAAAATAAGCAAAGATAAAAAATGTTGTATAATGTGAATTATCACTTTTACTGTTCTTTGTGCTATAATTTATGATATTGATTTTTAATGAAATAATTATGAAAAATTTACAAAAAGCAGATAAACAGGTATACAAAGCAATTCAGGGAGAATTAAAGAGGCAAGAAGAAGGATTGGAACTTATCGCTTCGGAAAATTATGTTTCCAAAGCTGTGCTAGATGCACTCGGGAGTGTGATGACAAATAAGTATTCAGAAGGTTATCCAGGTAAACGATATTATGGTGGTCAAGAATTTACGGATCAAGTAGAGCAATTGGCAATTGACAGAGCTAAAAAACTCTTTGGTGCTGCTCATGTAAATGTACAGCCTCACTCAGGTGCTCCTGCAAATATGATAGTTTATAGTGCATTACTTGAGCCGGGTAACACGGTGCTTGGTATGGATTTGGGTCATGGTGGACATCTCACACATGGTCATCCTGTGACACTCAGTGCCAAAATTTATAATTTTGTGCGTTACAAGACAAAAGAAGATGGCACAATTGATTATGATGAATTATTAACAATGGCAAAAAAGCATAAGCCAAAAATGATTTTGGCTGGTTTTTCTTCATATTCTCGCAATCTTTCTTATTCAAAATTTCGTAAAATTGCAAATGAAGTAGGTGCGATTTTAATGATGGATATGGCGCATATTGCGGGGCTAGTGGCTGGAGGCGTGCTTACAAATCCCGTAAAATATTGTGACGTTGTAACAACTACAACTCACAAAACTCTGCGAGGTCCTCGTGGCGGAATGATACTTTGCAAGAAAAAATATGCAAAAGATATTGACAAAGCAGCATTTCCCGGATTTCAGGGTGGACCTCATATGAACAATACAGCTGCAAAGGCGGTGGCCTTTGGAGAGGCCTTAAAACCAGATTTCAAAAAATACGCTCAAAATATTTTGGACAATGCTAAAGTTTTATCTCAAGCACTGGAAGGATATGGATTTCATATTTGCTTTGGTAAAACCGAAAATCATATGATGTTAATTGATACAATTAAAAGTAAAAATTTATCCGGAAAACAAGTGGAAACTGCACTGGACAGTGTAGGAATAACATTAAATAAAAACATGGTACCAAATGAAACCAGAAGTGCGTTTGATCCAAGTGGAGTGAGGCTAGGTGTGCCAGCAGCTACAACTCGTGGCATGGGTATAGATGAAATGTTGAAAATTGCTACTTGGATAAATGATGTTTGTGATAACATAGATGATCAAAAACAGCTCAAAAAAATTGCAAAAGAAGTTAAAAAAATGTGTAAAAGTTTTCCTGTTTATAAATAAATACTATAATTAAAAAATTAAAAGACAATTTGACTATGTAAAATATTTATAGTATTTTAATGAAAGTTCTTATGGTCAATAATAAAGCACAAAAAAATAAAGGTAAAAAAATGAAAGGCATTATTCTTGCAGGTGGTACAGGGTCACGACTTTGGCCTCTTACGGCTCAAACATCTAAACAGATGTTGCCGGTTGGAGGTGTTCCGATGATTTTTCATCCGTTAAATGTGTTAATCAAAGCTGGTATTACAGATATTTTAGTTATTGTTTCACCAGAACACAGCGGTAAATTTATGAACATGCTTGAGCCACTATTGAGATCACATGGAATTAATATTCTCTCAGGTATTCAAGAAGTGCCGGCAGGGTTACCAGAAGCATTTACGATTGGTGCACCGTTTATTGGTAGTGATAATGTGACTCTTATTTTGGGAGATAATATTTTTCAAGATACAAATACAATCACAAATGCTATTCGACAATTTAAAGTTGGGGGGCATGTATTTGCAAAAGAGGTAGAAGACCCTGAACGTTTTGGTGTTGCTACAGTAGACAACAATAATGTTGTTACAAATATTGTAGAAAAACCAGAAAAACCAGAGAGTAATTTAGCAGTAACCGGTGCATATATTTATGACAACGAGGTAATTGAAGCTGCTAGAAAATTAAAAGCTTCTGATAGAGGTGAGTTAGAAATTGTTGATTTACACAATTTTTATTTGAAAAAAGGTGAATTGCAATTGAGCAAACTTTCCGGTGCATGGTTTGATGCAGGGACAAAAGAATCACTTAGAGAAGTGGATGCTTTTGCTGCAGATAATAACTTTGTTGATAATTTCGATCCAATTTTAGTAAATGCTTTAGAGAAAGGATTTGCGCATAACAAGGCCATGGGTAAAGCTCAGTTATTGGCCTGCAAGGATGTGAATTGACTATTTTTTTGAAAAGACGATTTTTAACTTTGCAAAATCGTCTTTTTACTTATACAATATACAAGTACTATAATAATATAAGCAAACAAAGAAGATGAAAATTAAAAAAGCAATTTTGCCAGTGGCAGGTTTTGGAACGCGTTTTTTACCTGCAACCAAGGCACAACCAAAAGAGATGCTTCCGGTTGTAGATAAGCCGGTTATTCAATATCTCGTAGAAGAAGCTGTTGCATCCGGAATTGAAGAAATTATTTTTGTAACAGGACGAGGTAAGCGTGCAATTGAGGATCATTTTGATATTTCTTTTGAATTGGAAAAAACTCTTGTAGAAAAACACAAACAAAATGCATTAAAAGAAGTGCAAAAAATCGCAAAGCTTGCAAAATTCTCATATGTGCGACAGCCAGAACCGTTAGGAGATGGACACGCAATCCTGTGTGCAAAACATTTAGTACATCCCGGAGAATCAGTTGCAGTATTATTTGGCGATGATTTAATTGATAGTAAAGTGCCGGCACTAAAACAACTAATTGATGTACATGAAAAATACAATAAATCGGTTGTAGCACTTTGCCGTGTTCCAAAAGAAGATGTACATAGATTTGGTGTGATAGATCCAAAATGCATGGATGGACGTACCTGTGAAATTCAGAAGTTTGTAGAGAAACCAAAAACTAAAGATGCCCCTTCAGATTTGGTTGCAGTTGGTAAATATGTTATTACTCCTGAAGTCTTTGACAAATTGGAAGAATCTATGAATGATAAAGGTGAGATAAGACTTGCAAATGCTTTTGTACGTATGATCAAAGACAATAAAGCAATATATGGTCATGAGATTGATGGTGCTAGATATGACTGTGGTGATAAATTTGGTTTTGTTCAAGCAACAATTCAAATGGGATTAAAGCATCCGGAAATTAAAGATAAATTAAAAAAATATTTGGAAGCACTTTAATTCATTAGTCTGAAATAACCATATGTTTTTTATTTATTTAGGAATTTTTATTATTATTGTAATAACTCCATTTTTAGTCACAAATAATTTCTGGATTTTTACCGAAGATGAAACAGAGGCATTGCTATTGCTTATTGCTGGAATTGCCAGTTTTGCAATTTATCGTTTGCGAGATTATCAAGTATTTCAAACCATACGAGAAAAAATGAGATTGCAAAAAAGTGTAGTACGGGCACAAAAAGAATTATCAGAATCATATTCATATATTGGACAAGCAAATCGGAGAACTGATATTATGTATGAAATCTTTTCGGATTTATCACATATAGAGGCTACCAGTCTTGATGAAGCATTGTTGCATGCTATGGAGTTATTGCCTTATACTGATGATTTTTGTCTTCGTTTCATTGATTTTAATGAGAAAAAATCTAGTTATCGTATATCAGCTACAAAACACTTTGAATATCTACCGGACAAATTATTTTGTAAACAAAATGTATCTCGGTCATATCGTAATAAAGATGTGTTGTTTATTTATTCAGAAACAAAAAATAGGCAATTGCGTACTTGTATAGCATTGCCTTATAGTGAAAAAGCGGAAAATGATATTAATTTTTTTAAGGCATTAACCGCATATTTTACAATGGTGTATATGTTTCACAATAATTTCTTGCATGAAAAAAATAACTAATGTATACTTACAAAAGTAAATATGATATAACGATTATGAAAGTAATATTATTACAAGATAATAAGAAATTAGGCAAAAAAGGTGATATTGTCAATGCGTCTGATGGATTCGCGTTTAATAATTTAATTCCACAAGGAATTGCAAAATTAGCAACTCCCAAGGCGATTGCAGAACTCAACAGAAAAAAAGCAGCTCAAGATAAGGAAAATGCACAGCGTATAGAACAAATTAAAAAAGCTGCAGAACAGCTTGATAAAAAAAAGATAACAATCACGTCAAAAGCAAAAGGAAATAAGTTGTTTGGATCTATAACGAGCAAGGATATTGCTCAAGCTATCACAACACAACATAAAATTGAAATTGATGCAAAAAATATTTTACTTGATACACCAATCAAAGAATTGACGACGCAAGAGGTAAAAATTAATTATGGAGATAATATAACCGCAGGAGTTATTGTTACTGTTTCAGCTGAATAAAATTTATAAATAAATTAACAAATGAAAGTATTTAAGGGGTTGCTTCTTTTTTTTGGGGAGGAGCTCTTTACTTTTATGAAATTATAATTAATTCAAAAAATTATGGCAAAGAAAAATAATAAAAAATATATATTTGTAGTTGGAGGTGTGATGAGTGGTGTGGGTAAAGGTATTACAACATCTTCAATCGGTAATTTAATGCAATCTCGTGGTTTTTCTGTGACAGCTCTAAAAGTTGATCCCTATATTAATGTCGACGCTGGCACCATGAATCCAACAGAGCATGGTGAAGTATTTGTACTCAATGATGGTGATGAGACAGATCAAGACATGGGGAATTACGAGCGTTTTATGAATGTAACATTACCAAGTACCAATTATATGACTACGGGGCGTGTGTATCAATCAGTAATCGATAAAGAACGTAGGGGTGGCTATAAAGGTAAATGCGTAGAAGTTGTGCCACATATTCCGTTAGAGATTATTAATCGAATTGAAAAAGCGAGTAAAAGTGAAAATGCTGAAATTACAATTGTTGAGATAGGTGGTACTATTGGTGAATATCAAAATATACTTTTTCTGGAAGCTGCAAGAATGATGAAAACTAAACACCCGGATGACGTATTGTTTGTGCTTGTGAGTTATGTGCCACTGCCAAGTAAGGTAGGGGAAATGAAAACAAAACCTACTCAATATGCTTCACGAACTTTAAATGGTGCAGGTATACAGGCGGATATTATAGTAGCGCGTTCTGAGGTTGCACTTGATGATAAACGAAAAGAAAAAATTGCATGGAGTTGTAGCGTGGATAAAAAAAGTGTTATAAGTGCTCCGGATGTAGAAAGTATTTATCATGTACCACTCAATTTTGAAAAGGACAATCTAAGTAATATTATTTTGAAGAAACTAGGTTTGCGAGCTCGCACAAGAGATAATGAAAAATGGGAAAAATTTACAAAAAAAGTAGAGACAGCTAAAAAACCTCTCAAAATCGGTATTGTGGGCAAGTATTTTGAAACAGGTGACTTCGTACTCTCAGATGCTTATATTAGCGTGATAGAGGCATTGAAACATGCCTCATACTACAATGGATGTAAACCAGAACTAGCATGGCTTGATAGTGTGAAATATGAAACAGATAAAAAATCACTTGAAGAATTAAAAGATTATGATGGTATTGTAGTACCAGGAGGATTTGGTTCACGGGGGATCGAAGGAAAAATAAATGTAGCACAATACTGTCGTGAAAATAAAATTCCATATTTTGGACTTTGTTATGGTATGCAAATTGCTGTCATAGAATTTGCTAGAAATGTAGCAGGTATAAAAGGCGCTCAAACTGCTGAAATTGATGACAAGGCAAAACATTGTGTTATTGATATTATGCCGGAACAAAAAGAAAAGCTAAAGAAAAAAGATTTTGGGGGTTCTATGCGACTTGGTGCATATCCTGCAAATATAGTCAAAGATACAATTGCAAGAACTGCTTATAAAAAAGCGGAAATATCAGAAAGACACCGACACAGATATGAAGTAAATCCAGAATACATAAAACAAATTGAAGACGCAGGACTCGTGTTTTCAGGTAAATCACCAGATGGGGTACTTATGGAAATAGCAGAACTACCAAAAACAAAACATCCATTTTTCCTAGCAACACAATTTCACCCTGAATTTCAGTCATCTCCACTTCATCCACACCCATTATTCATGGCATTTGTAAAAGCTAGTAAAAAATAAAAGCAAGCCTAGAAAACGACTAATTTAACGATGTCGTTAAATTAGTCATTTTTCGTTTGAACAAAATACTTATAGATAGTATAGTTAAATGTATAGTTTAATTATAATTATAAAATATTATGTCTAAACGAACATTGCAAGAATTTACAAACCAGTATTCTCTAAGTAAAACCCTACGATTTGAGTTAAAGCCGGTGGGGGAGACTCAAAGACTTTTGGAAGAAAATAATGTTTTTCAAATTGATGAAAATATTTATAAAAGATATAAGCAAACTAAACCATTTTTTGATAAATTACACAGGGATTTTGTTTATATCTCTCTTAAACATATATATCTAGAGGGAGTAGATGAATATTTAGAAATTTACAAAAAGTATATACAAGATAAGAAAGATAAAAAAAATTCAAAAGAACTAGAAAAACAAGAGAAAGAATTGCGAAAACAAATTAAAATATTTTTTGACAGTGAGGCAGAGCAATGGGTAAAAAAATATAAACATATTGGTTTTAAAAAAAGTGGCATAAATATTTTATTTGAAGTGCCACAGGTTTTTGATTTGCTTAAAGAGTTATATGACAATGACGAAGATGCCTTTTTGAAAAACAAAGAAGGTGAATATGTTTTAGATAAAAATGGAGAAAAAGTATCTATTTTTGATAGTTGGCATAAATTTGGTGGGTACTTTACCAAGTTTTTTGAAACACGAAAAAATTTCTACAAAGATGATGGCACTTCCACTGCTATCGCTACAAGGATTGTTGATCAAAATTTGCGAAGATTTTGTGATAATCTTTTGTTATTTGAAAGAATTAAAAATAAAATTGATTTCATGGAAGTGGAAAAAGATTTTGATGTTTCTTTGTCAAAATATTTTGATATTCAAAAATACTCAAGCATTGTTTTGCAGGACGATATTAATTTTTATAATAAAATTATTGGCGGAGAGACAAAAAC
>JALVPE010000057.1 GCA_027031945.1 Candidatus Moraniibacteriota bacterium | reverse complement strand
CAAAAAATGGACTATTTACTATAAAATAGTCCATTTACATTTTTTATTCTACACGATCAATTACGTGTGTAAATGTCCTTGGTTTTTCGAGTTTTTGTACTGGTACGACAAAAAATTCATCGTTTTGTACATATGAAATACCCTCTATGTGAGGTTTCTCTTCCAATAATCGTGCACGATTCAGTGTCTTTTTAACACGCACAAACTTAGCTTTCTTCTTGCCTTTAAGTGCAGAAATTAACTCTTCCTCAGGAAAAGTTAATTCCACACGAGGTGGAGTCAAGCGCCATCCGAATGTACCACACTGCAAAGTAATGCTACGTGCATCTTTTGTCAAATAGGCTTGTCGCGGTTGCGCAAAAGCAAAAAGTGCATTCACAGCATTATCGCGTTTAGTAAGAATTGGCTTTAATTTTTTGGCTGTTTCTTTTTTTAATTCAGCAATTTTTTCTTTCAGTTCTTTTTCTATAGCATTAATTTCATCTTGTAAGCCTCCGAGATTACACAGTAATGCATTTGCTTCATTTAAATTTGTGGGAATAACTGTATCCGTTTTTTTGATACGAGCGATTGTTTGATTCATGTGCACATCCTCCAAATTTGAGATTAATAAAAACCTTATTACAAATAATTTTATACATTTGTTAAATAACGATGTATTTACTATAGCGCAAAAACATTATTTATGTTAAACTGTAGTCGACATTCGACAACTAACACATACTACTCTAGAAAATATGAAACAGCTACAAAAGATACTTACAAACTTAAATATCCCGCAACCTGCACAACAAATCTATATTTCTCTACTCAAAGATGGAGAAGCTACTGCTCGCTCACTTGCCAATCGCACAGACATTACCCGTACATCAATTTATGATTACGTAAAAATACTCAAAACCAAAGATCTTATAATTGAGCGTGCAATAAATGGTACAACCTTTTTTGCTATTAGTGACATACGTCAATTAAACCAACTCCTTAATGATCAAATTAACATGCTTAATACTCAACAAAAATTTCTTTCAAAAGAGTTGCCAAAACTTATTACATCATCACAAACGATACAACCAAAAATTCGTTTTTTCGAAGGCATTGACGGAACAAAACAACTTCTTAAAGATATTTTGTGGTATGACAATATTACACTCTATATTTACTGGCCTTATGAACACATGCTTAATTTCTTTGGCAAAGAATTTCTCACATGGTTTAATCAAAGACGCAAAATACGCAATATTCAAATTAAAACCATTTGGAATGTAAATGAAAAAAACAAGAAAAATCATATTTTTTCTGAAGACAAACATGATGTGCAACGACGTTATCTCAAACAGAAAGAAACAAGTACAATGAGCTATATTATCTACGACAAAAAAGTAGCTTTTATTAGTTCCGACAAAGAATCTTTTGGCTTTATAGTAAATAGTCAAGAATTTACTAAACTAATGCATATGCAATTTACTACCCTTTGGGCAAATGCAAAATCCAATAATAAACGTGACTAATTTGACTTACCTATCATTAGCTTGCACTGATTGGCATTTCAATAATAAAAGTGGAGCCCTTGCCTACACCATCCGAGTTAGCATAAATATGACCTCCTTGTGATTCAATTAAATTCTTACCAACAAATAAACCTAGTCCTGTACCCTCTGTATAAATTTTTGAAGAATCTGTCCCACGTGAAAATTTAGCAAAAAGCGTATTCATTGAAGCTTCAGAAATTCCTACACCGGAATCTTCTACGATAATACGCATCGTTCGTTTGTTATGCTTTACTGATACGTGCACAAAACCTTTATTCGTATACTTTATAGCATTATCAATCAAATTTGATATTACCTCACGCAATTTTGATTTATCAGCTTGCAGTGTAGGCAACTTACCATCAGGCAATTTCAAAACAAAATCCAATCCTTTATCTTGTGCTCGCATAATGAACATATCATATAGTTCTTCAAGGATTTCTTCTACATGCACATCCTCAATATGATATTCCAACCTCCCATCTTCAATGTGTGTAATGTTTAATAAATCTTCTACCAATTGAATCAATCGTTCATTTGCTAAAAATATTTTATTTAAAGCAGTTTCTATTTCAGGTGCAACCTTACCATAAGCTCCTTCGAGTATTAACGAAATATATCCTTTAATAGCTGTTAATGGCGTGCGTAATTGGTGTGAAGCTATTGAAATAAATTCGGATTTTGCTTTGTCTAATCGTTTTAATTCTGTATTTGCACGTTTTAATTCCTTAGATAATTTAAGGAGTTCTTTTTTTTGCTCTACTTCTTTATTGTAATTTCTTATTAACAAATAACTGACCAAAAAAATAAGTGTGCAGAAAATTATTTTCATAATGTATTCTATTCTCGTATTAGAGGTAAATACAAAAGAAATAGAACCTATATTCAAAATAATCAACAATATATGAACAAAAACCGCCTCTACATTCATTAAATTATATTCAATCATCGCATAACCAAACATTATTGGAAATACAATAACCAACACACTCAGAAATGCCGGCACGATATCAATACCAAGCATAAACAAAAAATTAACTGATCCTCCAAAAAAACCAATGGTTGTCCCAATCAACACCGTAATGAGTTGAGCCTTTCTCTTATCTTTTGATTGTTTTATTAATCTCAATAGCGCTATGATTCCATAAAATATTATTATTACCCATTCAACCAAAAAAAGTTTATGAAGCCAATTGGATTTTGGAAAATAAGAAAATGAAGAAATAGATTGTATCCCTGATATGAAAAAATCAGTAAAAGACGTTATGACAAATAAAACTGTAACAATATATACTAACACAATTTTTTTCTTATCTTTACATCCTTCCAAAAGACACATTAACCAATGAAAATAAAAAGCCGGTATCAAAATAGCAATTGAATTTAATAATTTAGCAAAAAATAACGCGACTTCCTGATCAACAGAAATGACCCAAATAGAATAAAACAATGCCCATAAAGATACAGACATTGAGAAAAGAAAAAATAATATATTTATTTTTTTCCTACTATTAATAAGTACGAAAACACCTAGAAAAAAAGCGGTAATACCGATTAGGATATGTGATATAAAATAAAAAAATATTTCTTCACTCATTTTTATTTTTTGTTATTTATTTTTCCTTCAAATTAAAAAGGCAAATTTAAAATGTATGATAAGTATATTATACCACATAATTTCAAATTTGCCTGCATTAGTTATTTTTTTTGGGCCAGAACCATTTGGTTATAGCCCACTTCTTTTCCATTATCATCTGTATCAAAAAATACAGAGATAATGCGAAACCTCTTCGAACGAACGGCAATCGATTTAATATCATTTACCGTCTTGAAACCCATATACCAACCCATGAATCTCATGGTGAAGTCGGTAAAGGGGTCTCCTTCAATCATTTTCATGGTGGTGGCATTATAAAGAACAAAACCACCATCACGAAGGTACCCCGCAAAATGATTTCTCATCATGCGGATTGAAAACGGTACGGAAAGCGGACAGAAGATCCCACTTGCAACCAAAAAATCCGCATTACGACCCTCATAAGAGCCAATTTTATCAACGCAAATTTCAAAGTTGCTCTCAAGGCCGTGTTCTACAACCCTCTCCCAACCAACCTTCAAGGCCGGCTCATTAGGGTCAATGTTGCGAACATGGACACGCTCTCGCAAATCGGCATTTTGCGGATCTGCAAGAACATTGATCATATCGTAACCCTGTCCAGAACCGATATTGTCAATAATAATCGGTCCATCACCAGGAAACAACCGCCTGAGAATGTCCGGGATCTCATTTTCCATCGTCTTAAGACGACGGTAGATCTGATGGCCCGCATTACAATCCAAAAAATACTGGTCAATGAGATTGTTCGCAATTTTATTGTACAGATAGTAAAAAATATCTGCACCTCCTTTGTCCTCGACAACCGCCTGAGTTATCTCGGAAGTCTGGAGAAAATATTTGAGTACATCCTGAGCGTCCTTGCCACTATGATCATTTGCCAAAAAAGCACGCTCGCACTTCTTGGCAATATTTTCTGGCAAGGAAGCAAATAGCGTCTGAACACGCCTGTCCTGTAAGGCTTTTTGCCTCTGAGCAAGTGTGAATACTTTGTATTCATCCACAGAATTATTTTTTTGAACCATAACAACCTCCTTATTATTTATTGTTTCAAATTCTGTAATTGTTTAAGTACTAACGCTCAAATATAGC
Organism: Candidatus Moraniibacteriota bacterium; assembly: GCA_027031945.1. Taxonomy (GTDB): domain Bacteria; phylum Patescibacteriota; class Minisyncoccia; order Moranbacterales. Next base: position 214 of record JALVPE010000057.1, on the reverse strand, counting down.
ATTTTTTGATAATTTGTCAATAGTAACATCTTCACATTTTCTATTTTGCTTTATTTTTACAATAAAAAACAATATCTGGAAAGTAAAATAATCAAAAACTTCGACTTTTAAAAATTACCTCTTTAATAACCACTTTAAATGGATAATTAATTTAAAAATCAATTTTAAAAGGCTCATCCCAAAATTAAAATCAAATTAAAGTACTTATCCGCAC
>JALVPE010000056.1:8710-13122 GCA_027031945.1 Candidatus Moraniibacteriota bacterium | reverse complement strand
ATATTAATCCAAAAAAAATACAAGTAATCTACAATCCAATAGATTATTTAAAAATTCAAAAATTTGTGTCAAAAAAAAATAATGTATCATGGATGTTCAAAAATAAAACCACATTTATTACAATTAGTAGATTAGATCATCAAAAACACTTGGATATACTCATCAGATCATTTATTAAAAAACCCCTGCAAAATTCTATTCTTATAATTATTGGCAAGGGTCCTGAAAGAGAAAGGTTACTTCAAATAATAAATAAAAATAATATCTCTCACAGAGTATTTTTACTTGGAGAACAAAAAAATGTTTTTCCTTATCTTAAATTTGCAAATTATTTTATATTTACTTCAATAGCAGAGGGATTCCCAAATGCACTAATAGAAGCAATGGCTTGTGGACTACCGATTATTACATCAGACTTTAAAACAGGTGCGCGAGAAATAATTAATCCTCAATTAACATATGAGGAGAATATTCCCTACCCTTATTACGGACCAAACGGTGTATTATTGGGTGTGCACACATTCGCTGATGATATAACAAAGGTAGCTATAACGAAGTTAAAACAGAAAAAAACAATTATTAATAAATTTAACATCACACACATATCACAACAATGGATTGATTTAATTGACCAAAAAATATAAACTATGAAAAAAATACTAGTGTTTACTGGCTACTATTTTCCTTACACGGGTGGACTAAGTAGTCACGCACATGAATTTAATAAAATACTATCCAAAAAAGGTTATAACATTACCGTATTCACAACACAATTACCAACAAATGCTCTAGAACAAGAAAAAATTACTGATAATTTAAAAATTATTCGTTTCCCCGCATTTGAGATTGTACCTAATTATCCACTCCCAAAATTCTGGAAACTACGTTTTTGGCAATTATACTACAAATTATATAGAGAAGATTTTTCATTCATCATCTCAAGAATTCGTTTTTTTAACACTTCTTTACTTGCACTTATCTACGTAATCATAAAAAGAAAAAAACTTATTCACATTGAGCATACGTCTAATTATGCAATTCTCTCTAGTAATCTTAAAACAATGATTGCAAAATTATACGATAATACAGTTGGACTAATTATCTTTAAATATTCAACTATAAATATTTCTATATCAAAAGCTGTTCAAAATTATATTTATAAATTTGACAAAAGACCTTCACCAATTATCTACAGAGGACTCAACCTCAAAGAAATACAATCTATAAAACCAGATATATTCTACAAAAATAAATTTAAAGATAAAATTATTATTACAACAGCATCCCGTCTTTATAAATGGAAAGGTATAGATTATACAATTGAAGCAATAAATAAACTACCAAAAGAAATTCAAAAAAATATCATATTTATTCTCATTGGTGATGGAGAAGATTACGATAAACTAAAACAATATGAATCTGATTTGATTATATTACTAGGTGAGCTTCCACGAGAAAAAACAATAGGCATACTAAAAATTGCAGATATTTATATTCATTCCTCTAGATTAGGTGGTGGCCTCTCAACGTCACTACTGGAAGGAATGTATGCAAAATGTGCTATTATTGCCACACCAAATGAAGGGGCTGATGAAATTATTGTGAATAAAAAAAATGGCCTCCTTATAAAAAAACCTTATGCAAACACTATAACAAAAAATATCATAATGCTTATAAATAATCCACATAAGATGAATAGACTTGGAGAGAGTGCACATGAAACTATCGTTAAAAAATTCAATTGGGAAACATCAATTAAAAAATATATAAAAATATTCTCAAAAATAAATTAAATAATTAAAATTAAATACTTTCTCAACACTATTATTTAATAGCATAATTCTATTTATTTTGTTCACGCATTCTTCTAAGTATCACAGCAAGTTCATCATGTCGCCTCTTAATGGAACTAAGAATAAGGCCAGCGATTATACTCACAAGTGCAGCTATTATTAAAAATCCAGCAACAACCAATGATGGCATCCTTGATACTGTTCCTTGTTCAAAATATTCTGACACACCCATCCACCCCAAAACTATTCCACCCACCAAAAAAACAAACGAGAGTATCGAAAAAAAATGTAGTGGCTTATAATCACGAAAAAGAGAGAGTAAAGTATAAAGTGCAATCGTCCCATCTCGTACAGTATTGATCTTAGAATGACTTCCATTTGGTCTCTTGTGAAGAATTATTGGAATTTCTTTGATTATCATATCTTTTTCTATTGCTTGAATTGTTAATTCAGGCTCAATAGAAAATCCTCCGGCAAGAAGTGCCGTAGAATTCACAAAATCCTTACTCATAACGCGAAGACCTGATTGCATGTCATTTATATGTGTATGAAATAAAAAATTAAGTACATAATTTAAAAATTTATTACCATACCAATGTCTCGTACTAAATGCGCTTAAATTTTCTTTATGCATCCTATTACCCACAACCATATCTGCTTTTTGATCCAAGATTGGTTGTAATAATTTTTTTATGTCTCCTGCAAAATAAGTATCATCACCATCTACAAGCACAAAAATATCCTCATTAAAAATATCGAATGCTTTTTGCACTGCATAACCTTTACCTTGTTTCTTTTCAAAAAATACTTCAGCACCAGCTTTTAATGCTATCCGCCTTGTATTATCATTAGAATTATTATTTACAACAACAATTCTAGCATTTGGAAGCTCTTTGTGAAAGTCCTTTATGACCTTTTCAATTGTTTGTTCTTCATTGTAACACGGTATTACTATATTTATTTTCATCATCATTCATATTTTTTTAACTGAAATGCTTCCATTAAAATATTACCATTCTCATCCTTAAATTGAAAAACATCCTTAAACATATCTTCATTATAGTGCAACATACTATTAAAACTCTTATTATCTGAAACAATAAATCGAGCACCAAAGTCATTTTGTATTGATTTAATTATTTTCGCACTATTGATTTTATACTGTTTTTGCTTCTCACTATTTTGAAGTCTATTTATCTTTTCAAAAAACTCCTTAGCATTATCCTTACAATTACTCTTTTTATTGCAATAGAATAAATTTTTTCTAAAATTTTGCCATTTCCAATACAAATCCGGATTTGTTTGTAAAGCATCATTAGGCTCTAATCCCATAGAGTATACATTTTTATTATCATAAAAAAATAATAGGGTAAAATAACTCCAATTATCCAGATACACTTTATCTTTTGCTTTTGATCTATTTTTTATCCATTGTGCTACTTCAGAAAAACTGGAATTATCAACTTGTGCAACAGTTTTTTTCATATACAAAAATGAACCGATACACAATATAATAACAAATACATACAAAGTTCTGAAAATTATTTTTTTTAAAAAATCTTGCAAGATAATTTCTCGTCTTTCAAAAATAATAGTGCTAACCAAAGCAAATAAAATAACAGAAGTCGGAATATAATAATCAAAAAATCTGCCACTAACGATAAGTGTGCCACTAATGGTTATAATAAGAAATATAAAAAATGCATATAAAAATACAAGTTGATTGTTTTTAAAAGATTCTTTTTTGATACAATTATTACGTACATTAATATAATAATAAATAACAATAATACTTGATAAAAGTGCAATTAAAAAGAACACTTCAAAATTCAATACAAAACTCGTCATGAAGTCCCTTGAATATGCTTCAACTCCAACAGAACTTCCAGGTATTTTAGAATTCAATTGAATACTAAATATATTTTTTATAAGATAGAACATATTTATTGGAAATGCAGAATAAATCATCATCCCTATACACATACCAGTAAAAGCAGCAATAACGTTTCTATAAAAAATTTTGTAATAACCAAGATATCGCGCCGCCTCTGCAATAATCGTAATTATAAATGGCATAAAAAACGTAGATTGATGCCACATTACATGAAGTGTAGTAATTAAAAACAATGATTTATATTTTTTTTCTACTGCAAAATACATTTCTAAAAATACAAATGCAATAGCAAGTACATATGCACGTCCAGTTAAAATTCTAATAAGAAAAAAAGGGGTTATACACATAAATAATAAAAAAAATATCGATTTTTTAATATGCATTTTACGCATTACATAATAAATAATCGCAAAAAGTGTACTAGCAAAAAACACATCCATTACTTTTACACCCAATATTTGATTTGTAATAAAAGTAAATGGAATAATAAAAATATTGTACAATCCAACTTGATATCTATTTGCTTCAGATGATATTCCATTCAAATAAATCCAATCAAAATTTGTTACAGCACTCCAACCATCTGAATATATTAATGATGCATATTTAAAATGGAGTTTGCCATGTTAGCTTTACGACAAGAAGAACTTTTTGATGAGATAGATATTTTACCGATCGATTTAAAAACTCAAATCGTTGAGAAAATATTAGCAAGCATTACACCT
>JALVPE010000056.1:0-8700 GCA_027031945.1 Candidatus Moraniibacteriota bacterium | reverse complement strand
CTCCAGTATTATAAATATAACTCACACTAAAAATAATAAAAGCACAAAAAAAGACCACACATGCAGAAAAGAAAGGTCTTTTATTATATAATTTAACAACACGTTTAATATTCTTTTTCATTTACACAAAGATATATTTAATAAACAACTCTATATGCTTGCCATTTACTTACAAAATAGCAAACATAAGAATTTTTATTAACAACCATCTGGCGTAAACATACAACCCGTTTCTGTGCATGTTGCAAGACACTCACCATTTCGAAAATCCGCTGTATATTCAAAATTCCCATCAGATACATTATCATCTATTATATTATTCCACTGACCAGAAGTTTCAAGTTTTGGCCATTGTCCTTCACTATTAGCACAAATATTTCCGCCTCCAGTAGATTGATTAGTCCAAGGTGTTAAATCTTCAACATCATCCATACACAAAATTGCCGCTGGTACTGTTGATGAGATTGATGACTTTACTGATGCATCTTTAGCCTTTTGACGTGCACTATTTAACGATACTAAAACAATAGACGCTAAAATACCTATGATAGCGATAACAATCAAAAGCTCGATTAATGTAAAACCTTTTTTCATTCTATTGTCACCTCCATTCTTTTTTTGTTTTTATATTTACTTAACTATTATACACTATAATTTTAAATTTGCACAACGGAATCACCAACTACAACTGCTAAACTAGATCTTCCAGCTTAGATTCCCGCCTCCGCGAGAATGACAGGAATGGTAGCATTTTAAATCTGCACAACGGAATCACTAACTATAATTGCTAAACTAAACTTTCAGTTTAGTCTCCCGCCTCTGCGGAAATGACAAGAATAGCAGCATTTTAAATTTGCATAGCAAACTTACTAATCACAACTGTTCAACTAAACTTTCCGACATGGATTTCCGCCTTCAACCCAGATTATCCATCTCTCAATATAGAGAGATTTACTTTAACACGAAATTGACAAACAAAAGCCAGTACCACTACCTACAACTGTCCTGCGATATTGTAAATTGGCAACAATACAGAAAACACCAACACACCCACACCAATACCTAGTATAACTATTAAAATCGGTTCAATAATCGATGATAAATTTCGCGTAATTTGATCTACTTCTGCATTATAAAATCTGGCAATATCTTCCAAAATTTCCCCTAATCGTCCGGTTTCTTCACCAATTTTTACCATACTTGAAACCATAGCTGGAAATGCCTCATGTTTAAAAAACTCTGAATGAATTTCACCACCAACTTTTACATCTTGAGCCGCCTTAAGAATAATATTTTTATATACAATATTATCTACAATATCAGCAACTACTATAAGTGCCCGCACAATGGGAATGCCACCTTTAAGCAGCACTGATAAGTTTTCAGAAAAACGTGTTATATATACATATTTAAAAAGCTTGCCAATAATTGGAATATTTAACTTCAATCTATCCCACTCCTTACTACCATCTTCTGATTTGACATAATATATCATCGCACCGATAATACCAAAAATAACTACTAATACTGCCCACCAATATGCTTGCATAAAATCTCCCAATTTAATCATCAACTCTGTATACCATGGGATTTCAACATCTAAATCTTTAATAACACTAGTAAGTTTTGGAAGTATCCATGTCATAGTTAAAAATCCAATAACGCCAGCCACGCTAATTACAAATATCGGATACATAAGTGCACCTCGAATTTTACTCTTTAATTGATAATTTTGTTCTGCACTTTCAGCCACAAAATCAATTGCTCCTTGTAAATTACCGGAAACTTCACCAGCCCGTATCATACTAACTGCCAATGTTGAAAAGATGTTTTCATGTTTTCCAAATGCCTCCGACACACTCATACCATCTTCCACATCAGCAGCCACTTCAGATACGATTGCACGTAACTGAGCATTTTCTGTTTGATCATGAATTGTTCTAAGGGCTGGAGCAATTGGAATTTTTGCACCAACTAATGTTGAAAATTCACGATAAAACAACAAAAGATCTTTCTGATTAACAGATGTAGTCAATCTCTCTATTGCTCCAGAAATAGACTCATTTTGTTTTATTTCTTTTAAAGAAATTGGCACAAGTTCATTTTTTTGCAACAACTGTGTAGCCATGGCTTCATTAACGGCATCAATTTTACCACGTTTAATATCACCCTCTTTTGTTTTTGCTTTAAATTTAAATTGCATACATATAAGTTATAGAATTAATTAATGGCACATAAAATATTTATGACATTTTAATTTTAGATTGCTCACAACACTTTTATTTATTCATCTATATGAATTTGTTCCCCTCTACCAACCAACATTCTTACATAATCACGATTTTTTGCATATGTCATTGCATGATCAAGTGTAATATCACCAGCTTGTAATAACTCTGCCAATGATTTATCCAATGATATCATTCCTTCTTTTTGACTTGTTTCTATTACAGTATCAATTTGATATGTCTTATCCTCACGAATAAGATTTTCCACTGCACTATTTTTTATCATTATCTCGATTGCCGGTACACGTCCTCCATTTGCATGTGGAATCAATCGTTGTGACATCACACCTAACAACACATTTGCCAATTGAGAACGAATTTGATTTTGTTGATGTGATGGAAATGTATCTACAATACGATCAATTGTTTGTGCTGCATCATTTGTATGCAATGTTGCAAAAATTAAATGACCAGTTTCGGCAGCTGTAATAGCTGTACCAATAGTTTCAAGATCACGCATTTCACCAATAAGCACTACATTCGCATCCTCACGAAGTGAAGCTCTAAGAGCTCCTCCAAAAGTTTGTGAATCTTGTCCAATCTCACGTTGAGTAATAATACAACGATCTTGTTCATACATATATTCTATTGGATCCTCAATTGTAATAATATGATGTTTTTTATTGTGATTAATATAATCAACTAAAGCTGCCAAAGTAGTTGATTTACCGTGTCCCACCGGACCAGTAACCAAAAACAATCCTTGTGAAAAATTAGCAAATTCGTAAACAAGTTGAGGTATGCCCAAATCTTCAAGTGGTCTAATATTACTATTGATTATACGCATCACAATACCAACATATCCACGCTGATAAAAAACATTCGTACGAAAACGCACTTTATCTTCCAAACCATAGGAAAAGTCAATCTCACCATTCTCCAAAAACTTTTCTTTATGATGAGAATTCATAAGGTAATCAGCAAAAGCTTTTGTATCTTCCGGCAAAAGCACGGCTTCTTGTTCTAATGGAATTAATTTACCATCTATTCTAAGTGTTGGATGTCTTCCAACCGCAAAGTGAACATCAGATGCATTTTGTTGTGCTCCTAATCGTAATAAATTTTTAATCCGTTGTTCAACGTGTAATGAACTCATAATATCTTATTATTTTTTATATTATTTTAGTATTTACATCATGTATTTTTTTATTTTAGTCAACACTTCTGCCGGAGTAAAATGCGATTTTATCAAAAAATCTTTCGCTCCCAATGCCATACCACGATCTACATCATCTTTCTGTGATAAATTCGTTAATAATACCACAGGAATTTTTTTCCACTCATCTCTTTTACTAAGTGCTTCCAATACATCAAACCCATCCATGTATGGCATAACTATATCCAACAACAATATATCCGGTTTTACTCCATTTTCTAATTTTTCAATCGCATCACGCCCATTACTTGCCAAAATAACATTATATCCTTCATCTTTAAGTTTTACTTCATAAATATCTCCAATAAATGCATCATCCTCTGCAATCATTATTGTCTTTTTTTCATTATCTTCTTGTGTCATATAGTTACATTAATTATTATTCTTTAATCATGTTTATGTTTCATTTCTTCATGCATCTCATCTTCATCGGTAATCTCATCCATTTTACCACCAATACTCATATCACCCTCAGTAACACGCTCTAATTCTGCAAGTGTGGTAAGTCCCAAAAGCATTTTAAGTATACCATCTTGTTTCAAAGTTATAAATCCCTTTTTACGAGCTAATTTTTCAACCTTTGGCATATTACCATCCTCTTCAGTAATCAAGTTTTGCATATCATGATCAATATCAATTGCCTCATATAAAGCTAATCTACCCTGCAATCCGAGTCCACCACATTTTTTACATCCTTTTCCATGTTGAAATTTAAATGGTGCATTTGGATCTAATCCATACTTTCTTTTTTCTTCATCACTAACGCCAATCAATCCTTCTCTAACTTTTTCTACAACATTATCCGGTATATGTTCTTCTTCCTTACAATATTCACATATACGACGCACAAGCCTCTGTGCTGCAATTACTCGAACAGATGATGCTATCAAAAACGGTTCAATGCCTAAATCAATAAGCCTAGGAAGTGCACCAACTGCATTATTTGTATGAACTGTTGAAAATACAAGATGTCCCGTAAGAGCTGCATGTACTGCCAATTCAGCTGTTTCACCATCACGAATTTCACCAACCATTATTACATTTGGATCTTGACGTAATATACTTCTAAGTCCACTAGCAAAAGTATATCCAATCTCAGGTTTGACCTGTGATTGATTTATTCCCGGTACAAAATACTCTACAGGATCTTCCAATGTAATAATATTACGCTCCTCACCATTTAATATTTTCAAAAATGCATACAACGTCGTTGACTTACCGGAACCGGTGGGACCTGTCATCAATATCATGCCAAACGGCTCCATAATACGCTCTAGAAACATTTCATATTGCGTACCCATCATACCCAACTCTTTCAAGTCAAACGTCTGACGATCTTTCTCTAAAACACGCATTACTATTTTTTCTCCTTCGACAACCGGTAAACTTGATACACGAAAATCAATATCATTACCCTTATCATTGATACGAAATCGTCCATCCTGAGGTTTTCTTTTTTCATCAATCTTCAAATTTGAAAGAATTTTAATACGAGATATTACAGCTTTGCCAACTTCCAATGGAAAAGTAAGAGAAGAATGTAAAATACCATCTTGACGAAATCGCACACGATAAGTTTTATCAATTGGTTCAATATGAATATCGGATGCTTTACCATCGAGTGCATGTTTAATAATCACATGGACTAATTTTGCAACAGGTGCATCTTGAATGCTTTCTTTATCATCAATAACATTGAGCGAATCACTCTCACTTTCACCCTCAATTTCAAATGATTGCACCACATCTTCAACTGCCTGTTCTGCACTACCATATAACTTAAAAAGTCCTTCCATTACCTCATCTGAAGCAAGATAAGCAACAATGTTCATACGATCTTTTTGTGCAATAAACCGTAAAACATTAAGAGCATTTACATCTTGTGGATTAGACATTGCAACATGCAATGTATTTGTTTTCTTATCAGTATCAAAAATTATCATATGATTTTGCCTTGCAATATCTTCAGATAATGATTGCACAGAATCTTTATCAGCATTTGTAGGTACTTCAGTAAGCACCTCAACTCCCATTTGTTTTGCACGTACCTCTATGGAATCTTTCACAGACTTTTTATCATCTTCATTTGTATTTTCTTTTTTATTTTTATCTTGTTCTGTCATAGATATATTTATGGTAAAAATGGATTTGGACGATTTTTCTTCTCTGTAACCAGTGGATTTGTATTAGATGTTGCACTCATAACAGTATCGATTAAATCAAAATTAACTGGAGTTCCTATATCTGCCGGTGAGATTTCTCCCGTGCCTGGGATGTAACCATACGCAAATGAAATACTTCCACTGAGTACCAACTCCTGCTCAGCGTCATTCTCTTCTTCACTTTTATTTTTCTGCTCATTTTTTGTTAACTCAAAAGTTTTAAACTCATACAACCTTTTGATACGAAATAATTTGTGCATAAATATTTTCAAGTTATCATATGTACCATTCATAATCAACTTACCCTCTATTAAATTTGGTCGTCCATCAGTAGCAGCACCACTGCGCACATCGCTACGCCCTTCTGAAAACCCAACAGAAAATAAACTGATATTACTTTCATCTGCCATTTGTGAAATGTCGCTCAATAAAATTTCCTCTCGTTGATCATTTGGCACAAAATCACTTACATAATCCATCTCCGTAGAATGTGATTGGATTTCTTGTTGAAAGGCCGTAACCTTATTTAAACGCTCTTGAGCTTGTGTAAGTTCTTCCTCTTGTTGTGTGATTAAACTTCTAGTCGCCGAAGCTGTTTTCATTAATGGCACAATTTGTGCTATCACAAAATATAAAACCAACAAGAGAATGACTGGAAATAAAAGTATTCGTATAATCATATTTTTATTTTGCCTTATTACAACTCTAAATTTGGAGTGATAATAGGTTTTATTATATTATTTATATTATTATTGGTTAGTTTGTATATTTACATCATTTTCACCTTCATTAGTTGGATTTACTTCATTATTATTATCGCCAACAGCACCATCATCACCAAAATTCTCATCGATATTCGCTGTCATATTTTCTTGATTACTACCTTCTGTCATATCATCACTCTCATATGGAGACTGACCATGTTTTACTACATCCATTGTAAGTGTAAAAACTATACGTCCTGATTTGTCTCGATCGGTTGTACCTACTTGTACATTTTCAAAGTAATCACTCGTTTTGAATGCATCAATCTGTTGTGCCATCACATCAAATGTATCTGCATCAGCAGTAATCGTCACACTGCCAGCACCCTTTAATGTAGCAGAACCGACTTTATATGCCTTTTTCATATATGCACCAGCATTATATTGAAATGACTTAAGTACAACACGATTACCATCAGAACTTTTCAAAACCATAATATTTTCAATTTCACCTAATATATCATTAGATTCATATTCTCTATAGAGCTCACGCTCCATTGCATAAGAACGAAGTGCGGAATCTGATGTTTCATCAGATAAAGTTGTAGCTACTTGCGTATTAACATCATCGGTCTTTGTCTTTAACGATGCCAATTTATTATCTAGCGATTTATTTTGCATCACCAACGCAAGCCATACAAGAATCACAAAGACTAATATTACAGCAGCAATAATTAGTCCTTTTGAAACTGTCTTTTTATGACGACCTTTATTTTCTTCATTGTCGGTCGTATTTTGAAATCCTATGCCTGAAACCATAATTTTATTTTTATATTAATTATATTTTAAAATGCTATTGCATTTTTATTTTAAAAAATTTATTTCTTTTCTTGTATATCCCGAAGCGCCAAACCAATTGCAACTGCAAACGCACTACCAAGCTCTTCTATTCTACCAGATTTTTGCCCATCATACACTACATGACTAAGCGGATTTCCCATAATAACATTAAGTCCCGTAATTTGACCAAAATATTCTGCTAATCCAGTCAATTTTGATCCTCCTCCACAAAGTACTAGTGCTTCAATTTTATCACTCTTCTGAATAGCAAGTACACGTTTTATCTCATTTGCAATAGCATTGAGAGACGGAAAACCAATTTTTGCAGCCCCTGTAAAAAAATTCTCTCCACTTTCTTTTAATGAAACTGCTTTTTCTCTTGTTATATTCATACCTTTCATGATTGCATTCGTTATATTAGCTCCACCAATATCAACACTCCTGTTCACATGTACGATGCCCTTATTTACAAGTACTATATTAGTGGTCTTTGCTCCAAAATCTACTAATAAAAATCTCCCATCTGCATTACCAACAACTGATCTAGCCACTGCAAACGACTCCAATTCTAATGATTTAACTCTAACATCAACATCTTTAAATAATCCATCATAATACTGAACTTCACTTTTTGGCGCTGCAACCAGCAAAACTTTCATTGTATTTTTTTGCTGTTTTTTTTCTGCTTTATTATTTTTCTTAGTATCTTTATCTAAAATTTCCCAACTAACATTCACATCATCCAATGAAGCCGGAATGTACTTGCGTGATTCAAACTTAATAGCATTAGCAAGTTCTTTTTCACTCATACGTGGAAAATCAGCGATAACAACAAGTCCATTAAAACTAGGGATTGCCACTGTAGCATCTTTTGTATGAGGTTTCATTTGTCTAAACAATTCAACAAGTGCACTACTTAATAATTTTGCATAATCATTATCATATTCATCAGGAATCTCTTTTATATTTGTCACATTTACCCAAGCATAGTTAACCAAATGAGCTTTACCTTTTACAGATTTTAATTCTACTGCTTTTATAGATTGTGTCCCAAAATCTACACCTAAACTATATCCAGAATTTGAAGAAAAAAATGACATAAAATTCTTTATTTTTTTATATATATTTATTTTAAAATTATACCACAGTTTTCAAATACTGTCATAAAAAACAACTCTCCCACAACTCAGGCACAACAAATATTATGTGTTTACCATTTGTTTGTAGAGAGAGTAAAAAAATCTAGTCTTTATTTAGCTGATTCTAGTGCATCTTTTACAGCTTTTTTTGTCTCTTGCATAATCTTATCTAACATTTTTTCATTAGTCTTAAGTGTTGTCTTCGCCTTTTCACGACCGACACCCAATTTTTCTTCTTTGTAACTATAAGAATGACCTTTTTTTGTTATCACTCCATATTCAACACCTACATCCAAAACATCTCCAGAAAGTGAAATTCCTTCATTATACATAATATCGAATTCAGCAATTTTAAATGGAGGCGCTACCTTATTTTTCACTACTTTAACCTTTACGTGATTTCCAACAATA
>JALVPE010000055.1 GCA_027031945.1 Candidatus Moraniibacteriota bacterium | reverse complement strand
ATAAATAACTGTAAAAAATAATAAATGTACTCAAAATTAATTCATGAAATCTACTTAATATAAATTTTCTAAATTGTATAATTGAAGTTTGAAATTTTTGAGTGAATAACGTGAATATGCCACGAACAAAAATTACAAGAATAAGTGTAAGTGCAATACAGTAGAAAAATAAATGTACTAATGTTTGCTTTGCAATAAAGACAAAAGGGAAATAAATTTGTGATGCTTCTGATGATACATTTCCTAGGAAGTAAGTTACATTGCCATCATCTACACGACTAAGTACCTGCATAAGTCCTTGTGCATAAACGGCTAATGGACGAGTGAGTGTATTATCATTTGCGGTTAATATAAAATTACTTAAATATTTATCACGAGCATATTTGTCAGGTTGACTTTTGATTTTGGTAATGGGTGGCAATATGTCAGCATTCATCTTGTAGGTTACCGGTATATAAACAAGCCAGATGGTAAAAAACATTATAATCATAGAAAATATGCCTTTTAAAATATATTGTCCCAGCACTTTAAGCCTACTCTCATTCTTTTTGCAGTATTTGATTATTGGGTAGGTGATTAAAACTAATGCAAAAATTGGCAATAGGATAATTGCGGAAAATTTGGTAACTTGTGCAACTCCCAGAGCAAATCCACCCATGAGTGCATTTGTCCAAGTGGGCTTTTTGATAAATTGTAAAAAGAAATAAAAAGCAACTCCAATTGCAAGTGCAATAGCTATATCAGTTGTAACAAAATGATTATGACCTAATATATTTGGATCAAATGCATATAAAATAAATGTAAAAAGTCCGGTAATAATTCCACCAAGTTTTTTGCCCCAAAAAAACAAAAATATTCCAAATAATAATGAAATAATAATAACAGGAACGCGAGCCCAAAAGACGAGCCAGTCGGTATTATTACCTGATTGATGTAGTAAATATCTGCCAGCGGCCCATTGTCCATATTCTCCGTAGTTATTTGGAGTGGTCCAGAAATCAGCATTCCAATCGAAGTTTGGTCTGAGTGGCAAAATTGCAATTCCTGATAAAACTTTGAGAAGTGGAGGATGTTCCGGGTTCAATCTATAATCATGTGCTTTTACGTAAGTATAACCTGCGGGGATATGAGCCACTTCGTCAAAAGTGAGAGAGTCAGTCCAAGCAAGGGAAAATGAGACAACTGCCATAAATGTAATTATGAACACTATTATTAATTTGTGATATTTTGTAATCATTTATTTTAATTAAAAATTAAGAATTGAGACATTGTCATTCCTGCCTTAGCAGGAATGACAAAAATGTAAAATGTTATTGAATATGTTTTACAATAATAAATTCTGTATCCAGGTTTGTCGTAATAGTATTAATAGTAATATTTGTTTTATTTGATAAATTATCTATGACGTTAGTTTTTTTGTTTGACATTAGTATGTAGAAGTTTTTTGAGACATCAACTTTGTCAATTTCATCTTCATATAAGAAATATAAGTTTGGAGTTGTTTCATTTAACAGTTTTATGGGCAATCTTTCTAATGGACCTGCAATTATATATTTATTGGAATTTTGCGGGAGAGTTTTGATGTATTTGGCGATGTCTGTTAGATTTTTATTAAAGCTTTGTGCTTGATGGGGATTTGTCGCCCAATATTTATGGTATTTGAGTATATTACAAAGACCAGAAATGATAAGTAGTGCGATTATAAAAAATAATGTTGCAATGTGTAATTCTCGTGAAAGCTTTTTGGAACGTTCAATGATAAAATTAATGAAAAATGCCGCAAAGATATATACAACAGGAAGTGTGCCAATAGAACGCAGGGCGTGTGGCAACCCTTCTGTTGTGAGAAATTCCGGTGCAAGAAAACCTACAAACCATGCAAGTAATAATCCATGTGTCACTAATTTGCGATTGCGTACTTTTCTTGTAAATCTGCGAATGAAATAGTTAAAAAAGATAATTATTGATAGTATAATACCACCAACAAACATTGCACCAACAAAAAATTCAAGAGTTGGTTGAGGTGGATAACCATGACGCCAATTTTGATCTCCATAGAAATTAAATTTAAGCATAGAAGTTGTGATGGTTTTTGTTAGAGTTGATGTGAGTCCATCTTGGGTATTTGCAAATACAGATACATCAGCGGTACGAGAATTTAAAAATTCTGGATGTGCGTGAAAGGTATAAAGAATTGGAGAGGCGCTAATAAGAGCAAATAAGATAAATATAAGTAAATTTTTCCAATGTTTTTTTAATATTGCAAAACCTTGTTGTAATAATAACAAAACAAATAACACAATAAGCAGTACGGGAGTTATACGAAACGCAATATAAGTATGAAAACCTAACCCAAATATAAATCCAGCCAGTGCAAAATTCCACCATTTGTTTGTTCGAATTCCCCTAAATATAAAATAAAAAGAAAGAGTAAGTACAGGAAGCATCATAATGGCACGAAATGCAATGCGTGAAAAATTTACAGCCCAAAAACTCACAGCAGTTAGATAACTGGCAATCAGAGCAAGACGTGGTTTAGATATAAATAATTCTCTAGAGAGTAAGTATACGCCGATGACTGTAAATATTCCCATAAGAATAGATGGAAGCTTGATAGTAAATACACTTACACCAAAAAATTTAAATCCAATAGCCATTAAATTAATAAAAAGACCTTCACGTCCATTATTATCAGGATAGAACCATTGATAATCATTGTTCAATTGAGCATCGTAGGCATTTGTACCATTATTTGCTTCATCCGGATAAATACCACTGGGAGTATTATTAATATTATAAATACGCAAAATAATTGCAAGGAGGATAATGATACCAAAAATTGTAAAGTGAATAATTTTATTTTTTTTGTTCATTTATTTAATCTTATGTATGTGGTGTAATTATATCATATGTAATATAAAATTTTTAATTATATAAAATAAATGATGTGTAATATTTGTTTTTGTGTTAGTATAATAAAGTAAATACAAAAATAAAAATATGAATCAACAAATTGTAGATTATTTACAAAAAAATAAAGAGCAATACACACAAGAATCTTTAGTGGAACAACTAAAAAAGTCGGGTTACAGTACTTCTGAAATAAATGAAAGTGTCAATCTTGTTTATAATTTAAGTAATGATACAAATGTGGCAGGTAAGAGTAAGTTTGGGATCAGTGGAATTGGATATGGTGTTATCGCAGTTATTTTAATTGTAGTGTCAATGGTTGTTATTTTTTATATGCATGGAGCAAGTAAGAATACTTTGAAATCAAATAATATCAATCATAAAGAAAGGACAGAGAAGCCTTTCAAGAAAAATACAAAAATTAATAAAGGCGTTGCTGAGCATGATTTAGATTCTAAAAAAACAAAGAAAGATAATGTAGTGATGAATAATAATGATGGCAAGGATAGTGATATTGTCATAAATAATATACATTTTTCTTTAAAAAATACAGAAACATTGGTTACAGGTGGGGTTAAATATACTTATTCTCCTGTGGACAAAAATGTCAATCAAGAATTTGTTATTATTATACCAAAGCGAGTTATGTATGATTCAGAAGGGACGAGGGATTTTTATGAAAATATGAGTGAAGGTGCAGATGGGAACATAGATTCCGATGAATGGGATGATGAAAATAATGATGAATTTGGTTTTTATATTAGTTCGTATAATGAGAATATAAATAAAACAGAATATACATTATTTGATATTACAAATGGAGGTAAATTTCAGAGTATATTTACTGTAGTTATTGATGGAAGTAAGGAGTTAGATGATATTGATAAAATAATCGCTACCTTTAGGCAGGCTTCAGTGATAGAGGCAGGTAAATTTAAAATGAATAAAACAACTTCACAATCTACAATAGATTCAGTTGATGATATTGCATTTCACTTTGATCAAGAAGATTTTATTTTTGATGTAACTACGGGATTTGAATATACCGATGAACATAAACGGTATATACCAGTGGAAGAAAAGCACAAACCTCGTAAAACAAAAAATATGTTAATAAGTAAATTAAAAAAAGCAGTGTATGATTCAGCTGATGCTGGTTGCAAGCATTTAAAGAGCGGAGTTAATGCTTCAGCAAAAGTAGTTGATATTTCATTTGATAGTAGTGAAGAATGTGGATTTATCCTTTCAGGAGCATTAAATGGAAAATATTTGTATGAGTGGACTAAAGTTACAAAAAATGGTATGCAGGCATATACATATAGAATAACTAAGGATATTGATGATAAATTACCAGTTGAGGTTGTGGATAAAATAACAGAAGAATTCAAGGAGTTTAAATACTAAATATCAATGTTTTATTGTTCCAACCGCGAGTAAAAACTCTGGACTTTAGTCCAGTAACTTTAGTCTTGGCGCACGAAGTGATATACTAAACACATGAAAAATAATAAGGAATAATTCAGATATAATAATCATTCAGTAACAAGATTAACCACGCATATAGTGTGAGTAACTAAGTATAGATATAAAATACTAAAA
>JALVPE010000054.1 GCA_027031945.1 Candidatus Moraniibacteriota bacterium | reverse complement strand
TTTTGTAAAACTACTTTTGTATTGTCTGGTTCAAAAAAATTATTGTTTTGTATTCTACATTGTTCTTCACATCCTACAATACACAATTGACTATCACAATTATCATAACAACTATCATAACATTCATCTTCTGCGTCATAGTCATAGTGACCTACAGTTGATAACATTGCTGTATTTTGCTCATTGTTTTGGAAATTTGAGTTTTTGATGTGTAAATAACTATCTTGTGAATAATCTTCTTCTAATTCTATATTTACATCTATATCTGTATATTCATTACTCTCAAATATCACATTTTCCATTTCTACTTTTCCTGAATTGATTTTTACTGCTGGTCGTTTTAATCCATCTACTGCAAAAGCAGTGTTAAAAATTCTTTGTTTTTGATTTTTTGATGCTATCGTTCCTAATTCTGGGCAATTCATATTATCATCAATATAACTTCCCATGTTTTTAAATTGTACAAATTTAAAAATTGAAGGTTGATTATACATTGATAAATCTGTATCAAATGTAATGGTAGGTCCTCCATCAAAACATTCTCTATCATAATCATCTATGTTTTGTATATTTAATTCTTGTGCTATTTCTTCTAAGTTTATTTCTTTTGATTTTAATGTTATTTTGTTATCTATTGTGCTTTGTGCTACTATTTTACCTTCGAATATAGTTATATTTGGTATTACCAGTTGTGAGCCTGGCTCTATTGTTAGAGTTGCATTATTTGTTATTTCCACTTCTCCATAATCACTCAAATCAGTATCACTGTTCCATGTAGTGTCCTCTGTTATTTCTAAATAATTATCGCTCCAAAAATCTGCGTTTATGTATTTTATGATATAAAAAAAATCAAATCGCAATGGTGCAAAAATGATTATTAAAATTAAGGTTATATTGATTGATTTTAAAATAAAATTTTTCATGTTTTTATTTTAGTATAATTTATTCAAAAAACAACAGATTT
Source organism: Candidatus Moraniibacteriota bacterium (assembly GCA_027031945.1). Classification (GTDB taxonomy): domain Bacteria; phylum Patescibacteriota; class Minisyncoccia; order Moranbacterales. Next base: position 12,350 of record JALVPE010000054.1, on the reverse strand, counting down.
TATATTATAACTATACTATGTGTAAAACCCATCTGACAATAAGAAAAAATTCTGAGTAAACTTATATATTGCTTCTTGTTAATTCACTTATTTGTTAGATGTACGTGACAATCTCTTTTTTAGATATTCATAATATTCTGTATTTTTTGCATTTTTTGTTGTGTAGTTTGCAATTGTTTTTTGATATGCTTTTTCTCCCATTTTTATTCTCAATTCTTCATTTTCTATAAGTTGAGATAATTTGTCTACCCATTCATCTGTATTTTTTGCTACAAACCCATCTATTCCATCTTCTATTGCATTTCTATATGTTTCATTATCAACTGCAACAGTTGGTACTTTCACAATTCCTGCTTCAAAGAATTTTAATTCTGATTTTGCTTCACAAAATGGATTGTCATATTCTAGTGGCGCGAGATTGATATCACATTTTGCAATATTTGTGAAGTGCTTCTTCCTCTCTACATATGATAATTGCTTTATCCTACTACCAAATTTTTGCACTAAATCGTTTTCAACATCCAACGGCCCTACCAGCAAAAGTTCTACATTTTGATATTTCTCCATTATCTCAGTCAATGCATCTGTGATTGTGGCAAAATCTTTATTATGACTTATTGTTCCGCTGAAATATCCTAATTTTATCATGTTCTTTTGAGATTGCTTCGTCGTGCCTCCTCGCAATGACAATGTTGCATTTTTTACATCCTCTATTGATAATTTATTTGGCACTATAAAAACTTTTTTGCCTTTTTCTTTTAATTTGTTTGCCAAAAACTGTGTCGTGGTTGTAGCAACCCTTACATATTCATCTGCGAGTATTTCACCACCCACTCCATTATTATATAATTTCTTCTCCAGTGAATTCATCTTTGTATAATAATCCATATGTTTGAGATATTTAGGATCATACACCAAATCATCCGTTTCAAAAATTATTGTTTTATTTTGTCTTTTAACTTCATTTATCAATTGTTCAATTTTTGGCGTATACAAAGTTCTATGAAAAATAAATATAAAAAACTTATTCACATAACTTACAAGCCTAGGATTATCTTGTACTGTAACAGAACATTTGAAACCATTGTATTCTAATTCTTCTGCCACATGTGTAGTGCGATATCTAGCACTGTCACCCACTCCACCAGAAATAAACAAAATATCCCCACTACCAACAGACTTAAACATAGCAAAAAACGCACCAAAAACTCGTTTTGAACCATTTATAAGTCCATCACGCTTGATGACTTGCCAAGATTTTCCTATTTTTATTAAAAATGTATTCATTGATTATTTTGGTTTAATAATACTATAATAATAACTCATTTTTCACGTCTTTGCGAGCAAAAATTTAATGACGTGGTTTTTTTATGTCATAAACAAATTATTTGTTTAGCATCTTCAAAATAACTATCATTGATATTTAAAAGTGCTATCCAAATATTTGAATCCAAGATAATTTTATTTTTCATAAACAATATTATCTGCATCTTTGGATAAATTCTCATTATCTTCAAATTGGATATCTTTAATTGCTTTCATAAACACTTCTTTGTCTGTATTTTTTGTAATTGGCTCAATACGAAAAATTGGTTTTGTGTTTTTCAAAACAATTAGGCTTTCTCCTTGTTGTATTTGTTCAGAAACTTCTTTAAAGCGTCTTTGTAAGTCACGAACATTGATAGTTTTCATAATTTAAAATATTAATTAATACCATATTCACAACCATGCTTCAATGTCAGGCAATTATCAAACATGTGCAATAATTTTATTACAACCCAAATCACAACCTAACACCATATACCCATTCAATAACATTGTTTCTTCTAGATTATAAAAAATTTGATTACAAGTTTTATCAAAAACCTTTCCTCCAGCCTCTGATAGAATTATATCAGCAGCACATACATCCCATAATCCACTTTTATTACTTGAATTTATATATAATTCTGCATCACCTCGTGCAATCCAACAAATTTTAAGCCCTGCTGAACCTGCTGGCACTTGCTCCATTTGATTTTTTCTAGCAACTTTTTGTTCATATTCTCCTAAGTGATTGCGACTAACGAGTATTTTACCGTTTTTGAGTGGTTTTTTGCTAATCTTAATCTGTTGAAAAAGATTCTTGTTTTCACTGGAATGACAAAGAAAAAAAGCTCCCGTATTTTTTTGAGCATAATACAACTCTTCTAACGCTGGTGCATACACCACTCCTAAAACAACTTCTCCATTTTTATTTACCAATCCTATCATTATACTAAATTCCCCTGTTTTTTGTATAAAATCAGAAGTGCCATCAAGTGGATCTACAATCCATACAAAATCCGCTATTTGTCTTTTTGCAAAATCACCTTTTATCTCTTCACTAAGAATTGGATTATTATATTTTGATAATTCTTCTATCAAAAAATCATTTATTGCAATATCCACTTGTGTTACTGGCGTTTTGTTTTGTTTTTGCTCTATGGAGTACTCTCTATCATAAAAATCCATAGCAATATCTCCAGCTCCTCTTGCAATTTGAATTATTTCTTGAATGTCTATGCTATGATTTGCCACAATTTTTTCTATAAATGATTTAGAATTTTCAAAACATTACTCAACAACTACCAAATCCTTACCATTTGGAGTGTCTTGAAGTTCAAAAATCATATCATGTTCAAATAACACTTCTTTTGTATATTTTTTCCCACTAGATGTTATGACAGTAACTTTGAGTGGAATATTGCCAATGCCTGATTGTTTTTGAATTTTTAATTTATAACTCTCTTCTGTGATATTATCCGGCAACGTATATTGCAACATGGTTGGAATTGTTTTGCCTAGCAAAACATCAAATTTATAACTATATACTTGTTTATTGCCAAATACACCATGCTCAACTCCTGGTGGTTCAAACCATTCACGCACATACCATTTACTTCCATCTGGCACATAGAGTCTTGTAAATGAATGATAATCCATATTAAAATAACTAACCTCTGTTGCAGTATTTTCATAAGTCATCCTCGCAGTTGCAAGTGGCTTATTTGTCACAAATGTGCCATTCATCACTTGTTCTTTCACATTATCACCAATATAACGAACCATCCTGCCTGTCGCTACGTCATTTGCTTCTGCACTCTTCCCTGTAAAATCTATTTTATACTCCATAGAACGTTTCATATAATAATCAGACTTAAGAGCTCCTACATTTGCATCTGATATCATTACATAATCACCAGTCCAATCCTCATCAACCTCACCGGTCCAATTTGCATCATGAGCTATCTGTTGTAAATTAGCATCTTTAAACCAAAGTTGTACATCTTTTTGATTAAGACTACTCGTTGCCATTTTTATAAACGGTTCTATATTATCTATTTTAACTAACTTATTTAGAATTTCCTTCAAAAGAGTATCTAAAATATCTTTACGGGTAGCTTCTTGACTGTGTTTCATTAACTTACGTTTTTTCCCATTTTCATCATACTTACACGATTTCCATTGCTTATGAGCATAACTACTACTATCACCATCATCAACAACACCAGCTTTTTTAAGTGCCTTTTCACATTTTTTTCTCTCATCTGACCGAAAAAAAGGTTCTTCTACAATTTTCTCTAATTTCATAAGTGCTCCATCGGAAGTAAATTCTCCATATTTTTCCCAATCCTTTCGTGTCAAAGTAATTGGCCCCGTAATTTCTAACACCTTTTCCAAAAGCGAAGCATTTACAGCAAATACACCATCAAAATTAGCATCATTACCAGCTAATTTATAAAAATGCTTTGCATCTTCTACATTTTGAGGAAAATGAGGTGAATAATTACTATCCCTAAATTTCATTTTTTTAGTATCACTAAGATATTTTTGCAAGCTTACCGGAAGTAATCTATCAGATTTATAAGTACTATCCAAAACATTAGAGTCCTCAACTTTGTGAGAAACAATTTCACCATTTTTTATTTCAATAACTGCATATTGACCCAAGAAACCACCTCCGGGACGTAATTCTAAATTATTTTGCAACAATATCAAATAACGACGAGTTACATTATCTTGAGCCAAAATTGCATTTGCAATATCTTGAATAACTCCAAATTGTTGTCTAGTGCTTTCATCTAATGTATCAAACTTAAGTACTTTATCCACATTTTGAATTGTTTTTTGCAAAACAACACCCTTATGACTATTGACGTACCAAAATATTCCTCCACCAACAAGAAAAAAAATTCCGATTACTATTAATTTTTTCATATATTATTTTTTACTGTAAATATCAATATATTTTTATATCTATAATTCGCAATAAATAATGCTTAAATATTTATTAATGTTTTGCATATTTACCACTTAATGATTCATCCCATAACTTCAACATTGGATCTGCAAAATTTGGTTTTGCTTCCTCATCTAGCGGCATATCCTTATTAACATAATACAATATACTATGACCACCAAAACTTGAACGATACTTTTTTTCTAACTTCTTTGGATCCATTTTTCTTGCTTTTTCCGCTGAAATTCTTTTACCACTATGTTTATTATAATACTGAATTTCCCCCTTATCTCCAACGCCACTTGGCCTCCTACCGGTTACCATATAATTATTTGATGTTACTTTTGTATATTGCTTAAATTGTGTATTTGGTAAGGATTCCAATTCTCTGGACATAAAAGTATTCCAAAGTGGCGCTGCCACACGTGATCCAATGCTACCGACCCGCATCAATTTTCCATCATTATTACCAACCCAAACACCTACCGCTAAATCTGGCGTATAACCAATAGTTAATGCATCTTTATAATCTTGAGTCGTACCTGTTTTTGCAGCTACTGTTCGTCCAGGTATATAAACCGGTGCATTTGGTCCAAATATATATGTTCGTGCTTCATTGTCTGACAAAATACTATTTATCTTCCTAGCAACCTCTGCATTTATCACTTGTTCAGGCTTTGGTGCAGAACCGATTTCTTTACCTGTTGCATCAATGACTTTATTTATTCCATGCACAGGTGCACGTTTTCCATCATTTGCAAAAGTTGCAAACGCTCCAACATGTTCAAGTAATTTTACTTCTCCCCCACCAAGAACCAAAGAAAGTCCAAATCTTTGTCTATCTTTTAGGGTGGTAAATCCCAGTTCTTCTGCAAAATCTATAGCATTATCAATCCCGGTTAAGTATAACATTTTAACTGCTGGCACATTCAATGAACCTTGAAGCGCTTTTCGTACACTAACAAGTCCATGATATTTCCCATCAAAATTTTGTGGAATATAATCCTTACCACTACCATCTTTACCAAAATTTGTTGGCACATCATAAAGTAATGTTTCCGGCTGATATCCCTTGTCAAATCCAGCAGCGTATACAATTGGTTTAAAAGAAGAACCTGGCTGTCGAGGTCTAAGCGCTACATTTACTTCACCATCATTCTTTTTATCAAAATAATCTACACTTCCTACCATTGCCTTAACATCTCCGGTAGAAGGTTCTACTGCAACGAGAGCTGCATTTGATGCGCCAAAAGTTGGTAATTTACTTGCATAAGCAATCACATCTTCTTCTGCACGCTTTTGCATATCATAATCAAGTGTCGTATAAATTTTAAGCCCTCCACGACGAAGTACATCATCACCATACATCTTTTCCAATTGTTCTTTTACATAAAATACAAAATGTGGTGCATCAATATCTTCATGAAATTCTTTAATTTTAGCAAGTGTATCTGTATTCAAAGCCTCTTCAATTTCCGTACTATCATATAATCCTAAACTACCAAGCCGTTTGATTATACTTTTTTGTCTCATCTTTAACTTTTCAGTGTTATTACCATATGGTGAATAATGAGTAGTTGCCTTAGGTAGTGAAGCTAGTAAGGCTGCTTCATCAAGTGTTAAATCTTTTGCATCTTTACCAAAAAATACTGTTGCTGCCGCTTGTGCTCCATATGCATTTGAACCGTATGGCACTTCATTAAGATAGAAATCCAAAATTTCATCTTTAGTATAATATCGCTCCATTTTAATTGCTAATACAATCTCTATAAATTTTCTTTTAATCGTTTTTTCTCGCGAAAGAAAAGTATTTCTAACTAATTGCTGTGTAATAGTACTTCCACCTTGTGCCGCGCTCCCTGCAATAAAATTCTTTTGCATGGCACGAACAATGCCTAAAGGATCAATTCCTTTATGTTTATAAAAATTATCATCTTCAGCTGCAATTGTTGCGTTACGCAAATAATTTGGAATTTCATCATGCGAAATAACTTTACGATTTTCCTCCCCATGTATTTTATATAATTCATGTTCCCCTGTTCTATCATAAATAGTAGATGTCTCATAAATTGCCCTATGTGTTAATGCTGCAGGATTTATGGAAGTATAATATGTATACAAAAAAATGATAAATAAAGCAATCCCTGTCATAAGTACCAGATCAAACAGACTTTTAACTAAAACACCTAAAAAAAATTTGACATAAAACCATATGGTTTTCTTTTCTTTATTTTTTTTCTTGGTATTATTTTTACTTACCATATAAATATCTAATTTATAATTTCTTTATATATTTTTTCTAATTTTTTACCATTCTTATTCCAGCTAAATTTTTCTATATCTTTATATGCATTTTGTCTACATTTTTGTAAAAATCCTGCATCATCATAAAATTTTCCAATTGCATTAGTTAATGAATGAGCATCAATTACATCCAAAAATTGTGCACTATTATCCGAAAGATACTTGTGATTTGTTGGGCGATTAGCACAAATGATTCCAAGTCCCGTTGCCATATATTGCAATATCTTTCCGCTAGCCTGCCTGACTCTAGCATCTTTTGGATCAATACCTATATCACCTAATCCATTAATCTCTGCTAATGAAAAATAATTTAATGGTGATATAATTGTTACATTCTTTTCAATGCCCTTATCCATTACATATTGACGCACCCATTCAGCCGGAAAACCGCCAATTACAAAATGAACATTTTTTATATCTTGCAATACAAATGGAATAGACTCTAAGATATGACTAATGCCTTTATTCTTAATCAATGCTCCTGTATACACCACTACAAATCTGTCTTTTGGAATATCATATTTCTTACGCAATCTCATAATATCTTTATCACTCAAACGTTGCAAAATATTTGCACCATCAGACAAAAGCATGACCTTTTTGTCCTTGCGTGCACTTTTAATTATTTCAATATTCTCTTCACCACTAACTACAGCCTTGTCTCCCATGCCACTAATCCATTTTTCCAATACTCGAAAAATTGAACCAATTGGTGGCACTCCTAAATATCCATGTGAACGCATCTCGCCCACCAAGCTCCCATGAAAGTCTGATACAAGTGGCCTACGACGCATAAAAAATATTATTTGCATCAACCTTCCAATAAGCACACCTTCATGTAAATGAGCATGCAAAATATCGGGCTTCCAAGTGCGTATCATATTAAATGACTTCACAATTAGAAAAATATTGAGTAGTATCTTCTGCCAATCTGGCCCAGCTTCTGTTTTTTTGTACCAAAAAAGCCACCGACGAATACGGCGTACATCAATATTCGTTTTTATATAATCACCAATATCATCACCATTGTGATATGTTACAATCATGATGTTATGCCCCAATTGTTCTAATGCGCGAGCCTCCTCTAATATACGAATGTGTGTCCCACGATGCGAAAAAAAAGGCGTCGGTGCAATCATTAAAATCTTCACAAAACCGACTATTTAAGTAATTTCTACACTAAAAGTAACATACTTTTATATTTTTGACAAAAAATTTATATCCCTAAATGTTTTAACTCTAAAAATATACAAAGTAAAAATAATATACAAAATAAAAGAAAGGAGATAAACTGTCCAAATTTTTTTGAAACAATGATAGCAATTATGCCAGCTATCAAAATTGATGGCATAATATATACTATATTCTCAACTTTACTAGGCATTGCTAACATTGATAATGCTAAGCCAATACAAAATACAATTATTGCCTTCCATGTTCCGATTTTATCCAGTAGAAAAAAAGAAATAGCTCCAATAATAATGACATATATTATTACTAATCCATTTGACATCAAAAATAAATGTTCACACCACAATTTATCGACAATACCATTTGCATCAAGAAGACAATCTTCTTTAAAAGTTAACTCCTCAAACTGATAATATCCTTCATTCATATTTTTGTATTACATTAAAAATCACATTTTAATTATCCATATCTGCAACTGTAAACTGTATTGTTTCACCTCTAGTTACATTTCCTTTTATTAATTTTTTTGCAAGTGCATCTGCTATACTATCATCTATATAATGAATAAGTGAACGAGCTCCAAAAACTGGATCAAATCCTTTTTTGACCACTTCTTGTGTAACTTCCTCATCAAAAATAACTGAGATGTGCTGTTCATCTTCCATCCTTTTGGAAAATTTGTCCAACAACATACGCGCAACATCTAAAACATGATCGTCATTTAATGGATGGAAGATGATAACATCATCAAAGCGATTGAGCATTTCGGGACGAAACGCACCACTATCTATAATAGTATCTATAACTTTCTTTTTCATTACATCATCTTTGATTCCATCTTTAATCATCTTTTTAATTGTAATTGCTGCCGCATTTGAAGTCGCAATAATTATCATCGTCGTAAAACTCACTTTTTTCCCAAATGCATCGTGTAAAAACCCTTCATCTAAAACCTGTAAAAATATATCCAATATACGTGGATTTGCCTTTTCAATTTCATCAAGCAACAATAATCCATAAGGATTTTCCTTAACTGCAGTTGTAAGTATTCCTTGTTGATTTAATTCTCTAGAACCAATGAGTTTATCCAATGCACTATCACCTTGAAATTCACTCATATCTAATCGCACAATTTTATCTCGTGATCCAAAATACTGCTCCGCCAACACTTTAGCCATTTCGGTTTTACCGACACCCGTAGGACCCAAGAATAAAAAACTTCCCGCCGGTTTATTTGAACGTGCCATACCTGAACGCATCCTCCTAACAGCTGCCGCCACTGTTTGTACTGCATAATCTTGTCCAACAATGTATTTATGAAATGACTCTTCTAAAGATAATAGTTTGTCAGATTCACCTTCTTGCATTTGTCCAACTGGAACACCTGTTTTTTCGCGTATAAAATCATCTACTGTTTGTGCTGTAATAAATCCCGTGCCGTGATTTTGCCATGATATAAAAACCTCCATAGCCAAATCAATTGCACGTGCCGGAAGTGGCGCTGTATTTGTATATTTTTCAGAATCAATTAAAATTTGTCTCAACGCCTGAAATGTAAACGGGGTATGATGACTACCATAAAACTTAGTAAATAAAACTTTCATTGTATTTTCCGCATCTAATTCTTGCAGAGCCACGATATCAAAATGACGCATAAGTACACGATTATTATTAATACTATTGTAAAAAGCCTCCTCAGTTGCTATTGCTATCATACGAAATGTCTCAAGTGATGCATACTGGTCGATAATTGCACTGAAAGAAAAACCTTGACTGCTTTCCGTATACATATATTTTTCAAAATTATCAACCACCAAAATTATATTACCCGCATAAGCCGCTTCATGAAACAAATTATTAATAACTAATTCAGCATCACCTCCTTCACTACGAACTTGTGCCATAATACCGGCAAAATCACATTTAAGTATTCTCATATGTTGCATGAAATTATTCGCAAAATATCCACCACGAATCCTTCTAGCTAATTCATGCACTATCATATGTCTTCCAGTACCGGCCTCGCCTATAAGCATAACAGAATTTTCACTAGGCCTAGATAAAATTATTTCAATTAAATGCATTTCTTGATTAAAACCAAAAAATTGCGCTCGTGCATAATCACTATTATCAGAACGTGTAAAATCATCCGCATATTTATCTAAAGTAACAGTGTAACCAAAGTGCCAATTTAACCCAATTGGACGTTTTTGTAAAAATTTTTTTGCAGAAAAAATCCTTGCATTTTCTTCACGCTTTTTTTGTTGCTCTATTTCCCATGCAATAATTTTTTCAAACTCTTCTATTGTAATATCTTGTTTTGTTAAAAAATCTGTAAATATTTTAAAATCCGTTAAAACTTCTCGTGGAATTTCATCTTTACTAACGCCAATTCTTTCATACACACGATAAAACCATTTTTGCTCATGTAATTCCATTATATCCATCTGCGCATAAGATTTGTGTCCACTAATACGAAAAATTCTATATGAAAAAAGTATTATGCTTATTACAGTTAAAAAAACAAACAAAGCAATCATCCAATAAGAAGTAAACAAAAACACTAAACACAAAATCAAAAGAGCTGGGGCGGTTATATACGAAAAGATAATAATACCACCAAATATTCCAACGCAAATCCATACAATAATGGCGAATAAAATTACCAATACACGAACAATAGCACCTATAATACGAGCAAAAAAATTCCACGTTATTTTTTGTACTGACTTTGCAAGATTAAAACCACGCCAATTCTTAAAGGATATATCCCTATGCCAAGGAGAAAAAAGTGTACGCAGAAGCAAACCAACAGAAAAATATTTGGGTATAAAAACCATAAGGCGTTTCCATATTACAAAAAATTCTTCTAACCCATCTTTAATATACCACCTAAAAAAACTTTTCTTATTCATAATATTTTTTATAATCTTTCTATATTTAGAAAACAATAACTTCAGCATCACGTTTTATCTTTGTGACATGTATAATCTTAAATTCACGAAGTAACATAAAAATAAAACGTGTACAAAATCCGGATATTATACGTATAACCGAAGCCAATGAAAAAACTACAAGAAAAAATACAACTGTAAATATTGCAATTCTATTTTCACGCAAAAATACATTTTGCATCATAATTCTATTAGCCTGAACCGATATAATCTCTGCAAAAATATTTACCACCTTTTCATCTCCGTTTAAATTATATCCAACCATACCTGACATATTTGTCCGCATTTGCTTTAGTATCTGATCGTTAGTATTATTTTTTATTTTTTCAACATTAAGACCTGTCTGTCCTACCCATCTTACAAGCATATTCTTTTCATAATTATTTGTATGCGTATATTGTATATTATCTTGAATCTGATTTTGTTTATACACTCTCTCTATCATAAAATTCAAAAATTCATCGACAGTCATTGTATTTATTGAGATATTTTCTGCATTACTTTTTTTGATAATATAATCAACAATCATATTTGATGCACTAACATAACGTCCAGCATCAAATATAATTTCTGCGTTATTTTTGATAAAAAAATAATATTGGCTTGTCACTACAATTACCAAAGCAAGACTAATATATGCTATTCCACTACGCACAATTACAGACATATCAATTTTGAGTGTATTAAAAAGTGTAGCACGCATAGTGTATAACCCTTTTATCACAACAAGTGTTGCAATAACCACGATAATTATATGCCATACAATCGGTGTAAATATAATGCTTGGCAAAAATGCGATTATTACAACCGGAACAATTAACTTCTTTCTACCAACTATTACAGCAAAAAGTGAAAGAAATGTTTCAAAAACAATAGCACAAATCATAGCAGAAATCCATGGATTCATAATTGCAACACCTCTAATTGAACGCACAATACACAAGAAAAATAACACACCAAAAAAAGTGACAAGAAATACCATTATTAAATCCAACCCACGGATTTTACGTTTTTTATTACTTATTTGCTCATCCATTATTTTTTGTTTCTATTTTGTCACCCTTTCATTATAACATATTTCTATAAAACTAAATTTTTCGTACATCTAATAAACTGATTTCATGAAATTTTACAGCACAATTATCAAATTCTATAATTAATTCTGGATTTATATCTCTTTCATAAGCATTTAGATTAAAATCAATATTTTTATATTTTGCACGAAAATCCTCCAATATACCATCAATTACAAATTCCGCATGTTCCAATCCATTTTTATACATATTATCTTTCTTTGGTGCCAAAACCTCAATTCCACTAATTTTAAATCTACTATAAATCAATGGCTGTTCAAACCGACCAACTAATATATTTCTTCCACCAAATTCTTTATCGCTGTATCTTTTTAAAAATGGTAACAATTCCTCTTTGATTTCTTCATACTTTAAAATACTATCTGTACGATACGCAATATGATCCAATTCTACAAGATCACCCAAAGATACACCAACAGTTTTTAAGTTATAAAAAATCTCATCCAAAAAAGATTTATAATCACCAATAACAGATTCTATATTCATATTCTTATATTTAAATTAATTCTAAAAAACCACATTACTATCTTATCATATATAAAATCA
>JALVPE010000053.1 GCA_027031945.1 Candidatus Moraniibacteriota bacterium | reverse complement strand
CTATAGAGGAAATCATAAATATGAAGGGAAACATATTAAAAAGGTATATAAACAAGTTAATAAGCAGAAAAGAAACAGCAGAGCTATTAAATATGCACGTCAATGCAGTTTCTAGATTAACTTCAAGGTATAAAAAGGAAGGAAGAAATGCTCTAATACCTAAAAAACCTGGACCAAAAAGTTACAATCCTGTACATAATAAAACACCAACATGGATTCAAGAATTAGTAATACATATAGCTATAACAAAAAGGCAAAAAGGTCCAGTAGGTATAGCAGATCAACTATATGATGATTATGGAATAACCATAAATCAATCAACAGTGTATAGAATATTAAAAAGAGAAAAGATAAGATATACCCATGAATACAAAAGATGGATTAAAAAAGAACCAAAGCTATATTGCTTAGATAAACCAGGTATAGAGCTACAAATGGATGGAAGCTATCCTTTTGGAAGACAAAGAAAGCTAGCAAGCTTTGATGCAATAGATGATTGTTCTAGATATGTAATAGCTAAATTATACACAAAAGAAAATGCAAAAAATGCTATAGATTTTGTAAAATATATAATCCCAAGAGTTCCTTTTAGAATTGAAAGAATAAGGGTAGATAATAGATATGGTAAAGAATTTAAAAACTTTTGTGAATCAATAGATATAGAAGTAATAGAAAATGATGCATATACACCAAAACAAAATGGAAAAATAGAAAGATATCACAAAACTATGAAAAAAGAATTCTTTCATAAATACATATCATTTCATGATTTAATAGAAGAAATAGAGTATAAATATCAACAATGGATATATCATTACAATACAGATAGAAGACATGGAGGATATGGAATGAATAGGATGACACCAAAACAAAAAATAGCATCAACATTATTTTTATTATTAAGTAACGTTAATTTAACAATTCCTCAAAAAGTAACCTTGACTATGCAACAGTACAAAATTTTTGTAAACAATTTTTGTATGTTACAATAAAAAATATATTTGTTAAAAATAAAAATATGAATAAAAAGTTCTTAATGACGGCAGGCATAGGGTGTATTGCTATAATCATATTTACTGGTTTTGGATGCAAAAAAAAATCAAAGGAAATTGTGCCAGAGCAGATGACAGAAAAACAACCAGCCGGACTTGTGCCATATAATGAGCCAGAAAATGCTAGTAAAATTACAGGACTAGCTTGTGATAATTTTAATAAGCGTTCATTTGGTGTGATGTATAGTGGGAGTAATGATGCACGACCATTTTGGAAAAATTTAGATCAGGCGGATTTTGTACTTGAAATGCCACACAGGATGCACAATGAACCGCGACTTATGGGTGTGTTTCAATGTAATATTCCAGACGCAGAAGGACCCATGCGTAGTGGACGTATAGATTTCATGTCTGTAGCTGATTCTTTGGGAGCTGTATTTGTACCTTGGGGCAAATCAATTGTAACAGCTGCAGCTATGAATAAAGGATTTGTAGATAATATTGAAGTTGGAAATGGTACGACTTCAAAGGATGGAACTAGAGCAGGTTTTATTGATCCGGAAATTGAGTCGAAGATGTTTTCTGCTCATGCTGCTTTTGCAGATTTAAATGGTGTAATTAAAATTGCAAGAGAAAAAGGTTATAGTGGTGATAATCTTTTTTCCGGTTTTAAACATCAAGGAGAAATTGCAGTAGATCAAAGACCTGATTATGGACAGGTTGATGTGAAGTTTGATAGTAGTGAACATAGGGTTAAATATCAGTATGATAAGGAAACCAATTCATATAAGCGATTTTATAAAGGCAAACCAAGTATTGATGCAGCTAGTGGTAAGCAATATGCTCCAAAAAATATCATAGGAATAGTAACTAAACGAGATAGTTGGCTGGCTGAAAAGGATTATAAAGCAGAAGGTCTACTAGATCCATGGGATGGAGTACCAGAAGATCATATTGAAAGTAATCAGTACCCAAATATGCAACTTGGTGATCCTTGGTTTGACACTGTGTTTGAGGGACCAGCAAAATTTTTCATGAATGGACAATATATAAAAGGAACTTGGAAAAGAGAAAGAGGTAAAAATAAACCGTTTAAATTTTATGATGAAAATGGTCAAGAGATTCATTTCGTACCAGGACAAATTTGGATGCATGTTTTGCCACATGGACAGAAGGTTGGATACGAAGATGAAAAAGAATATCAAGACAGAATTAAAGACGAAGCTACAGGTATACAATAGATAATGAAGAATGAAAAATATGGCTTTCATATAGCATATTTTGTAATAAAATTATTTTATATATACTCAATTATGATTTTATTTTTTTATGGTGAGGAAACATATCAGTCGTATCAGTCCGTAATGCAATTAAAAAAGAAATTTATCGAGAAAAATGTAACAGGAGGTGGTCTAATTGAGTTTGATTGTGAATGTGAATGTGATATAGATAAGATTAGGGTTTCTTTTGGTGAGCAAAATTTATTTGCACAGAAAAAATTGATTATTATAAAAAATTTTTTTGCAAATACTTTAGCGCCACAACAAAAAAAAATTATTGAAAAACTAAATAGTAATATTCAAGATGTCATTGTGTTTTGGGAGAAAGGAACTATGAGGAAAAATGCACCATTATATAAATGGTTAAATAAAAATGCACAAACAGTAAAAGAAAATAAATTATTGAAAGGGCTTTCTTTGGAAAAGTGGATTGTAGCTGAAGTACAATCAAATAATAAGACAATAAATTCAGATGCAACAAAAGAACTTATATCATTTATAGGAAATGATTTATGGCAATTAAAACAAGAAATTGAAAAATTAATTTGCTATGTTGGACAAAATGAAATTACGGTACAGGATGTACATAAGATTGTGCATGGTCGTATTCAAGCAGATATATTTGAGATGGTTGAGGCAATTGTGTTGAACAATAAAGAGATAGCATTAAAATTACTTAAAAAACAAATTGTAGCGGGAAGTGATGTGTATCATATATTTAGCATGTATGTGTATCAGGTTCGAATTATGATTAAGATTGGAAGTTTAATAAATGATGGAATAACAGATAAAGTTACAATAGCAAAAATAACAAAAATACATCCATTTGTTGTGCAAAAGACAATAAATATGGTACAAAAAATATCATATAAAAAGATTATACAAATGCATAAAAAATTGACAATGTTTGATTATGATATTAAATCTGGAAATATAGATATTAAAACAGCACTTGATTGTTTTGTTACAATGTAATATATAAAATAAAATTATGAATAAACAAATAATAGGTTATTTACAGCAAAATAAGGACAATTATACAAAAGAATCTTTAGTACAACAATTACGGAACGCAGGATATCCTGAACAAGACATCCAAGATGGTGTAAATTATGTTTATAATACTCACACATATGATGCGGACACTGTTTTACCATCAAGAAAATTAGGGAAAATAGAAGGTAGTTTTGCACTTGTTAAACAGAGTTTTGCTGTATTGAAAAAAGATAAAGAATTAATGATGTTTCCGATTATTTCATCAATCGTATCTTTGTTAATAGGCATTACATTTATACTACCTGTTGTATTATTTTCAAATATTTTTACACAAAATATGATGATTATGTATTTTAGTATTTTTTTATTTTATACAGTGATGTATTTTGTTGTTGCGTTTTTTAATAGTGGACTGATAACATGTGCTAATATAAGACTTTCTGGTGGTAATCCTACCTTTAATGATGGTATACAAAATGCTTTTTCACATATAGGATCAATTTTTATATGGGCGTTGATATCAGCTACTGTAGGGACAGTTTTACAAATTTTAATTAACCAACTTGAAAAATTTGGCACAGCGGGTCAACTAGTAGGACGATTTGTAATTGATAGTATTGGATTTGTATGGGGATTAGTAACTTATTTTGTTGTACCTGTTATAATTATTGAAAACGTAAAACCTAAGCAAGCAATAAAAGATTCTGTTAAATTATTCAAAAAAACGTGGGGAGAAAATGTAATAGGTAATTTTTCGATAAATATATTTTTTGTATTACTTGGATTTATTGTTATTGTGCCACTTGTATTGGCTGTTGCTACAGGTTCTTTGAATATGGTTTTAATTGTTGCTGTATTAAGTGTTTTATACTGGATTTGTTTAGGTATTGTTAGTGCAAGTTTAAAAGGAATTTTTATAACAGCATTATATATTTATGCAAAAACCGGCATTGTTCCAGATGCGTTTGAAGAGTCTATTATTGTTAATGCATTTAAAAAGAAACAAGACAAAAAAACATTCAGTTTGGGAGTATAAAATAGTTTACTTTTATTCTAAAATATGTATACTTACTTTAAATATGTTAATTTAACAACTAAAATATAGGTACAGGAGATTAGGATGAAAGAAGAAAGATTATGTGTGCCGTCAGTAATTTTAGCTTCCGGTACAATGGGATTTTTTGGTGAGGGATATCTTTATCATAAAATAATTTGGCCATTCGCATGGCTCACAAAAAATTCTGCAATGTTTGTAGCAAAGACAGTAACCGTAGATCCAATAATAGGGAATATGCCACTTAAAGATAATAGTTCTCCAAAAAGTTTGCGACCTGATTGTGTATTTATTGATTTCAAAAGGTGGCTTCGTGGTGGTATGCTAAATGCTGTGGGGCTGAGTAATTTTGGGATAGAATATTATCTCAAAAAAGGATTATGGCAAAAACGTACAAAGCCATGGGCTCTTTCACTTATGTTGGTGAGAAAAACACGTGGGGAACGTGTCCAAGAAGCTCGAGAATTTGTTGAAATTATGCTTAGATATTTAGATGAATTTGGCATACTGCCAATTCTAAAATTGAATATTTCTTGTCCAAACACTTGTCACAATGTAAGTGATTTGATAAGCGAACAAAAAGAAATTTTGGATATTTTGACAATATTGGGACTAAAAATTATTGTGAAGGTTAATGCAGTGTCAGACATTGAAAGTGTACGAAAAATTGTACAGCACAGTGTCTGTACCGGCCTTTGTATATCAAACACATTGCCATGGGCTAATTTACCAGACTGGATTAAATGGAGAGTTTTTCCAGAGTTCACAGAATCACCATTGGCAAGATATGGCGGTGGCGGATTTTCTGGCAAAGATATGTGTCCTATTGTAATTGCGTGGATTGCACGAGCGCGGCAGGCTGGTATTACAAAACCAATTATTGGGGGCGGTGGAATTTTTACACCGTTGGATGTGTGGCGAATGAAAAAAGCGGGGGCTACATCTATTTCAATTGGTTCACCATTGTTGTTCAGACCATGGGCAACGGCACTCATTAACATTCCATTAGCAAAAATTATTTTCAGGAGGAAAAAATGAAAATTTATAACAGAAATGGACTTATATTTCTTGAAATGATAAAGCCGAGTAATTTCCATGTGCATTGGCGTGAATTATCTCAGTTGCAGTTTACTGTACCATGGAGTGCAATGCAATTTTACTATGTACAAGGTATGCCAAACACAACAAAACCATTGACAAAACCTTTGGATGCGAGTAATTATTGCATTGAAGCGCAGGGTATTGGTAGTTTGATAAGTTGGGACTTTAGAGCATTTGTGTCACTTTATTTAACTGATAACACAACACCGGCAGATATTTGTGCTGTAGCGCAGTCTGATAATATTTTGTCAGTCAAAGGTTATCCGGCTGGTACTACCACAAATTCTAACAAAGGTATAACTGATTGGAAAAAAGTATATCCGATATTGGCCATTATGGAAGAAGAGAGTGTGCCATTGTGTGTTCATGGAGAAATAACCGATTCGAAGGTTGCTCTGTGGGATCGTGAGCGTGTTTTTGTGGATACCGTTTTAACAAAAATTTGCAAAACTTTTCCGCAATTGAGAATTATTTTGGAACATGTCTCAACAAAAGAAGGTGCTCAATTTGTAGAATCTACACCAAGTCACATTGGTGCAACCGTAGCACCTCAGTACATGTTGTGTAATTGTAATGATGTATATTTGCGACCAACACGAAATTGTTTTCCTGTGATAAATTCACCCAGAGATCAGGAAGCTATTATCAATCTTGCAATAAACTGTCAAAAAGTTTTTGCAGGAAGTGATGGTGCGCCACATCCTGAATGGGATAAATTCTGTGATTGTGGTAAAGGAGGTTGTTGTGTTGAACCTTATGCAACGCAACTTTATGCAGAAGCATTCACTCGTGCTGGAGCCATGGATGAGCGATTTGAACAATTTATGAGTTTAAGAGGTCCGAGATTTTATGAATTAGATGAACCCAAGGAACAAATTGTGTTGGTGCAAAAATCAATACAAATTCCACCGAGTGTTCAAATTAATCATGATGCTAGTTCAACACTTTTTATGGCAGGCAAGAGTTTACAATGGCAATTTGCCTAAGGATTGCGTTTTATAAATAATCAAAAAAGCATTGTCGTTAAAAAATGACAATGCTTTTTCTTTTTTTGTGGGACTTATTTTTTTGATTTTACAACCATCTTGTTAAGTCTTGATTTTTTGCGAGCTGCTGTGTTTTTCTTTATAACACCTTTTTGCACAGCTTTATCTAGTGTTTTTTGTGAAAGCTTTAGGTATTCGTCAATTTTCTTAGAATCTTTATTTGTCACAGCCTTTTCTAAATTTTTTATAGCAGCTCTGTAAGCTCCGCGGATTTTACGGTTCTTTGCTGTATTCTTTGCGGTAACTTTCATGTACTTTTTACCTGCATCTTTAATTGGCATATTGTTTAGTAATATTATTGTAATTAACTGTAGAGACACACTTGTCTGCCGGCAGGCAGGTCGTAATGCGTCTGTACTTATAAAATTTGAGCATTAAATAATGATTAACATTACAGAACTGAGAAATCTATAATGATAATCGTTTCTCTTTTATAACATACAATTTAACTTTTGGCAATATTAAAATTTAGGTGCTATACTATTAATTACACACTAATTACTAATACGCTAAATTAAATGATAGGTTTTTTAAGTGGGAAAGTTATCAATAAAGATAATGAAAAGGTTATTATAAATGTGGGAGGTGTGGGTTATGTCGTCTTTTTGACAGAGCTTGGACTTGAACATTGTATAGAAGGGCAAGAAGTTGATGTGAGTATCTACACGCATGTTAGAGAACAAGAAATTTCTCTTTATGGTTTTTTGCAAACAGAAGAAAAAGAAATTTTTGAATTATTAATAGGTATTTCTGGTATCGGTCCAAAAGCAGCTTTGAAAATCCTTGCAGTAGCAGATGTGCAGACTATCAAATTGGCAATTATAAATGAGGATATTTCAATTTTAACCCAAGTTTCCGGAATAGGACCAAAAATTGCAAAAAAGGTTGTTGCGGAACTTTCTGGTAAAATTACTACTCCTGTAAATGTTGTTGTAAAGGATGCATTAGCTCAAAATGATGCAATCAATGCACTTCGTTCCATGGGATATACTATAGCCGAAGCGAGAAATGCACTTGAAGGATTACCAAAAGACACAACAGATGTGGGTGAGTGTGTGAAATATGCTCTTAAAAATTTGGGAAAATAATACGCAATTATATTCATTGTAGAAACGCGACCTGCCTGTCTGACAGATAGTTTTACGCGAAAATAAAAATTAGATGAAAAATCGGGCAATCAAAAAACCGAGAATATGAGTCTCAGTTTTTTTGATTAAAAAAATAAAATTATTTTTTTAAAGCATCACGAATCTCTTTTAAAAGTTCTATTTCTGTAAGTTCTTCTTTTTTTGCTCTTTCTTCCTCTTCTTCTTTCTTTTTGAACTTATTTGTTTGCTTTACAATGATAAATATTACAAATGCAACGATAATAAAATCAATAACAAGATTTAAAAATGCACCATAATTAATTGTTACGGCTGTTGCGTCCGCGGTAGCATCCTTTAATGTGATTACCAGATCTGAAAAATCGACACCACCCAATAGTAATCCAATTGGAGGCATAATAATATCTGCAACGAACGATGATACTATTTTACCAAATGCAGCACCAATAATTATACCAACAGCCATATCTAATACATTGCCTTTGAATGCAAAATCTCTAAATTCTTTAAACATAATATTTTATTAATAATTAATATGCATTTTAGGAAAAGTCACAAAACCTTAAATTATTATTTTGTAAGTTTTGCAAACATTTTCTAATTATATTGTCATAGTATATGAGTTATTTGTCAAATTATAATTTTGTTGTACAATCATAAAGAAATCATTATAAAAAGTATGGATAAAAATAAAGGGAAAATATACGTGGTAGCAACACCAATTGGAAATCTAGGTGATATCACGATGCGAGCAATTAGTATTCTAAGCAATGCAGATTTGATTGCATGTGAAGATACTAGAGTAACTCAAAAATTGATGCAATATTATGATATTAATTCGCAACTTATTACTTATCATCAACATACGAAAGAACATAGAGCGCAAGAAATTATAGATGAAGTTTTGAATGGTAAAATAGTAGCAATAGTAACTGATGCTGGTACGCCAGGTATAAGCGATCCGGGCAATAAATTAGTATCGTTAGCAATTAAGAATAATGTGAATGTGGAGCCGGTCCCAGGTGCAACAGCAATAGGTGCTATAAGTTCGGTTGCAGGAATTGATATACAAAAGTTTACTTTTTTAGCATATCCTCCACACAAAAAAGGACGACAAACTTTTTTTACAAAAGTTGCCGAGAGTGATATTCCGGTTATTTATTATGAGAGTGTGCATCGTGTTATAAAAAATTTAATGTTATTGCAAGAATTTGCACCAAAAATAAAGATTATATTAGGACGAGAATTAACAAAGATACATGAAGAGATTGTGAGAGGAGACATTGATGAAGTATTAGATTATTTTGAAAACAATCCAGATAAAATAAAAGGTGAATTTGTAATTATTGCATATAAATAAATATAAATTTTTTCTTATGTATCTTTAAAGGTACCTCTAAAGATACATAAAACAAAAAAACTTCTCAAATATAATGAGAAGTTTTTGTTTTTTTAAAGCTCTTTATACTATCGACGACGTGTAATAATTAAAGCTATAACAGCACCAATCAACGCTCCTATGCCTGCTGCTATTCCTATTGATTTTTCCGGATTTTCTTTTACATATTCACGAGCATTTTCATGTGTTTCCAAAGCCTTTGTTTTTGCCACTTCTTTGGCATTGTTATATTTAGTAATAGCTCTATCTTTTGCTTTTGTATATGCTTCAGTACCTTTCATTAACACCTCGTTTGTTTTCTCTGTAATATTTGTAGTAACTTGTGTAACAGGCCTTTTTTTTGTTGTCATAGTTATGTTTGTTAATAATTAATTAAGAAATAGTTAAAGAGATTTATTTTTTTGTAGCAATCCTATAATAAGCGTGATTACAAATACAGTTATTCCAACAACCAGGAACCCAAACCACATACCAAATCCACTTATTTCTCCAAGCCACAGTGATAAACCTAGAACTGTGAATATAAGTCCAATTATCCCTAGTAAAAGAATGGCAAATAATATAATTGCATTTTGTATAATTTGATTTGCGGTCTGTTTTACTTGTTCAAGAGTTTCATTAACTGAGTTTTGTACACGTTCAATGATATTTTGTTGTGCAATTTGCAATAGAGAGTTTATAATTTCTGAGATTATATCCATAAGTGTTGACCCAGTTGTCTTTTCAACCGTGTTATGAACTTTTTTTTTGGTTGTGTTTGTCATATTCTCTTTTAATATTCTTAATAACTGTATAATACCACGATAAACTAATTAAAACAATAAAAAACCGACATATTCACATTTATGTGAATATGTCGGGAAAATTATGCGTGATAATATGATTCAGATTTATTATTTTTTTTGTTGATTTGTTCAAAAAAAATCTGCTGTTTTACAGAATTTAAGAACGTTCTATAATTAGGAGGCCTTTTTTCTTTTATGGCCTCAATGATTTTTTTTGTTATGTTGATATTATTATAATAATTGACTACTAAAAAACATAAATTTATATTGAACTTTGTGAATTTTAACATATAGAATATTGATTGTGGACTAATGATTTTAGAGCAAATAATTGCACTAAATACATTTTCGTTATATCCTAGTGAGTCAGCTATAAACCAGATCTCATTTTCTGTAAATGGATAATCTGTGTTAACTAATTGGTTGTATAGCTCAACATCGTAATTGCCTCCATTTGCTTTTATAGTTAAAATGTAAGAGCAAATGTGTTGTATGGTTTTTGGCACTTCCGTAAAATTTTTCATTAACGACCTCCATTTTTGTTAATTAACTTAAATATCGCTAAGTTGCGAATTATGAACTATAGCAAAAAAGAGTCTTTATGTCAAGACATCCATCCCCAAATCTGAAAACCTCAAAAACCTTTAAATAAAGCTAAAATTTGATAACCAAGAAGAATTCTGATGTAGTGAACAAAGTATCCACGAGCTAAACGAGGAAAAGAAGAAACAAGATGTAATCTTGTTTTGGAAAAGGTGGAGATATGATAATAGTTTTATATTTTTTATGCATTATTTTTCTCATTACACTTGCTCCATAAAGTGTGTCTCCTACTAATATTTTTACATTATCATTTAATAAATTAGGTAATTCTTGAGCATCATATTGACTGGCAGGTGAAAAAGAAAAATTACATAGTTGACCTTTAATATTTGTAGTAGTATGTAATTTAAAACCAAAATGCCATCCTTGCCAATTTTTACCAAGCATTATAAGCAGAAGAAAAAAAGTTTATGAGACATTGGGTGTATTGATGCTCGATATTGATCATTTTAAAGGATTTAATGATCAGTATGGGCATTTGTTTGGAGATTTAGTTCTTAAAAATGTAGCTCAAATGTTAGAAGAAGTTTCTCGTTATGACGATATTGTTACTCGTTATAGTGGAGAAGAGTTTTGTATTATAGTCAATGGCGTGTCTGTAGAAGAGTTACAAATAGTTGCTGAGCGTTATCGCAAGGCAATTGAGGCATTGAGAAATACGTGTACGCTTACAAAAACAAATGTATCTGTCACCGTAAGTGTTGGAGCATGTTTTGTTTCCAGTGAAAGTGACATTATTTTGTCTGAAATTATTGAGTACGCCGATCAGGCCTTATACAAGGCAAAAAACAATGAAAGAAATTGTCTTGTAGTATCAAATCGGCGAGTACACAGAAGAATATAAGCCAATAGTAGTATTTATCAAATACACTATTGGTTTTTTATTTGCCCAAAAATGATATTTTGGTGTATGCTAAAGTAGTATTTAAAACAATAAACTTATGAAGAAAAATTTTTATATCACAACAACTTTGCCATATGTGAACGCTAGTCCTCATATTGGATTTGCAAGTGAAATAGTTTATGCAGATGTGCGTGCGCGGTTTGAAAGGCTACTTGGTAATGATGTGGTTTTTAATACTGGCACGGATGAACACGGTGCAAAGATTTGGCAAAAAGCCCAAGCAGAGGGAATAGATGTACAAGAATATGTAGATGGTTATGCAGCAAAGTTTAATAAGCTAAAAACCATGTTGGATTTAAGTTATACAAATTTTATACGCACAACAGATGAGAGTCACATTAAAGCCGCACAAGAGATGTGGCACAGAGTCGATGCGAATGGTTTTATTTACAAAAAACAGTATAGTGTCAAATATTGTGTAGGTTGTGAGTTGGAAAAAACTGATAGTGATTTAGACAATGGTGAATGCCCATTGCATCCTGGTAAAGAGTTGGAGCTTATAGAAGAAGAAAACTATTTTTTCAAATTTAGTGAGTTTGGAGATAAATTATTAGAGCTTTATAAAGAAAATTCAGAATTTGTAATACCAAAAAAACGATTAAATGAAATACAAGCTTTTGTAGAAAGGGGTTTGCAAGATTTTTCAATTTCACGCTTAGCAAGTAAGATGCCGTGGGGTGTAGCAGTGCCAGGAGATGAAACGCAAGTAATGTATGTGTGGTTTGATGCACTTACAAATTATATTTCAACACTTGGGTGGCCAGAAGATGCAGAAAATTTTGAGAAATTTTGGGGAACGAAAGAAAATCCAAATGCAATTCAGATTGCAGGAAAGGATAATTTGAGACAACAAAGTGCAATGTGGCAGGCAATGCTCATGGCTGCTGATTTACCAACTAGTAAGCAAGTTTTTATAAATGGATTCATCGGAGTAGATGGGCAGAAAATGAGTAAGTCGATTGGAAATGTGATAGCGCCAAGTGAAATGGTAGAGCGTTATGGAGTGGATGGAACTAGATATTTACTTTTGACAAAAGGAAATTTTGGAGAAGACAATGATATCTCATGGGAGAAATTAGACGCAAAATATAACGCAGATTTAGCAAATGGACTTGGTAATTTAACAGCAAGGATTATTACGCTCGCAGGCGATATAGAATATGACGTGCCAGAAGTGGATATAGAACAACTACAAAAAAACATAGATCAAATGGCACTTAACAAAGTATTAGAAAATATATGGAAAATTGTAGAAGATGCAAATAAATATATCGAACAAACAAAACCATGGGAACTTAGAAAAAAAGATGAAGCAGAATTGGAAAATGTAATGAAAAAACTTTTGGTAGATTTGCACAAAATTGCTACTTTATTAGAATCATTTTTACCACAAATATCAGACAAAATCAAAAACGCACTAGAAACTAGAAAACGAGTAATCCTTTTTGAACGAATTTAGTACATTTTTTATGAATAAAAAGGATATTGAAAAAATATTTGCAAAACATAATATCTCAAATATTAATTTTATTGAAGAAATTAAAATAGGCTTTACAAACAAAGTTTATTCAATTGATGATAAGCTTATATTGAAAGTATGTGAAGATATAAAAAATGAAAAAAACTTTGAACAAGAAGTTTTTCTTTATGATTTTTTTAAAAATGAATTACCTGTTCCAAAAGTGATAATTTTTGATAGATCAAAAGAAGCCTACAATAAAGATTTCATGATTTATACCAAAATCAAGGGTGACACATTGTATTCCCAATGGCATTTAATGGATGATATAACACGCAAAAATATTGTTAAACAATTAGCTAATTTTTTGAAAATTATAAATAATGCTAATTATCTTGAATTTGTAAATAAATTTAATATTAATTCTAAAATAGATTGGAAAAAGTTGATAATTTCTAAAATTAACAATTCTTTAAAAGAAATCAAAAAACAAAATTTATTGAATTACAATTTTATTGTAGCAATTGAAAGGTGTATCAATAAACATCAAGATGCATTAAGAGAACAAAAAATAAAATTAGTTTATTTGGATATGCATTTTGATAATATTTTAATAGAAAAAGAAAAAGTTGTTGGTTTGTTGGATTTTGAAAGAACGGAATTAGCA
>JALVPE010000052.1 GCA_027031945.1 Candidatus Moraniibacteriota bacterium | reverse complement strand
TTACGTATCCTATAAATATTATGAAGTAAACACAGCATAAACCACTGAGCTTTATTCTTTGCAAGCCCTTTATATCTAACTTGTCTATGCTTCCATTGAAATTTAATAGTTTTAAAAGGGTGTTCTACTTTAGATCTTACAGATGATAACTGTCTATTTCTTTTTTCTTGTTTAGTTGAAAGTTTTTTAGATTTAGTTCCTTTATCTAAAATACCCCAATATTTACCTTGCTCTCTCCATCTTTTTTTATCTTCTTTACCTATGTATCCCTTATCAGCAAAGAGATATGTTTCTTTTCCGTGTAAACAATCATATAACATTGATTTGTCAGATATATTAGCAGATGTAAATTGTAGTGTATGTATTAATCCACTAACAGCATCAACTCCAATATGTGATTTGGCTCCAAAAAAGAAATTATTATTCTTTTTTGTAGATTTCATATCCTTATCTCTCTTTTTGTCTTTATTTTTTGTAGAAGATGAGGCTTTTATTATTGTAGAGTCTACAATAGTACCTTCTTTATGAATATACCCTTTATTTTCAAATATTTTATTAACTCTTTTAAATAACTTTTCTTGTAAGTTATTTTCTTCTAAAAAATGTCTAAATCTTAAAATAGTAGTTTCATCAGGACAATCTACAAAAAAATCTCCATTGTCCATTGGTATCATTTTTAATCCTGTAAAATCTCTAAAAGCTTTTGAATCTGCAACAAATTCTTCTACTTCACGATCACCTAAATTATACCATTGTTGTAAAAAGTAAAACTTTAACATTAGAACTAATTCTTTTTTAGGTCTACCTTTTGTAGATGTTTTTTTGTAATGCTTATTTAATATTTCACTAAAAGTTCCCCAAGGTATAGCTTTATCCATTTCTTCTAAAAAAAGTTGTCTTTTTGTTTTTAAAATTGTCATAATATTTGTTTTTATATTTACAAGATAAGTATATCAAACAAAAAACAGCTTTTGTAGAGCTGAATTTATTTGATTTGTTTTTTTAGTTTTGCAGGGGTTCCTTAATGACATCATTAACGACATCATTAAATGAATCATTTTCTTACTCACTCCAATCACTTGCTAGCATCTCCGCTTGTTTCATTACATTATCTATTGCTAGCTTTTGCATATCTGGTGGATAACCATATTGTCTTAGAGTTCTCTTGACTACTACACGCAACCTTGCTCTTACATTTTCTTTTATAGTCCAATCAATTGTTGTATTAGCTTTCATTCTTTCAACTAATGCCCTCGATAACTCACAAAGTACATCATTTCCCAAAACTTCCTTAGCGCTATCATTATTTGCAAGTGCATCATAAAATGCAACTTCATATTCTGAAAGATTCATTTCTTCTGCTCTACTGTCCATTTCTTTCATTTCTTTTGCGATATCTATCAACTCTTCAATCACTTCTGTCGCTGTTAATAGATTATTATGGTATTTATTTATTGCTTGCTCTAGCATTTTTGATAATTTTTTCCCCTGTATCAAATTTCCTTTTGATCGTGTCCTAACTTCATCCCCCAAAATCTTTTTCAAAAGCTCAACCGCTAAGTTCTTTTGCTTCATATTTTTTACCTCTGCCAAAAAATCATCTGACAAAATAGAAATATCAGGTTTTTTAATTCCAGCAGCATCAAAAATATCAATTACTCCATCAGCCACTACCGCCTCATCCACAATTTGACGAATAGCTGTTTCAATTTCATCATTACTCTTAGCGCCACCCTCCGGCTCAAACTTTGCAAGTCGTGCTTTCACTGCCCGAAAAAATCCTACATCCTCCTTGATAGCCATAGCCCGAGGATTTGGCACTGACAAAGCAAATGCTTGAGAAAGCAGTTTTACCTGTTCTTCAAATCTATTTTTACCATCTTCCAAACCAAGGATATGTTCTTGCGCCTCTAAAATAATTGTCATTTTTTCCCTCGTATCTGCACTATCATATCTTCCAAAATCAAATCCATCAAACATTTGCGACACTATTTCATGTTTTTCAAGTAACACATTTACAGCCTCCTTTTGATCCAGAGTTGGTTTGCCTTTACCGCCACTTTGAGTATATGTCGACAAAGCCTTTTTCAAATCTGAAGCGATGCCAATATAATCAACTATGAGTCCACCAGGTTTATCTTTGAAAACCCTGTTCACCCTTGCGATTGCCTGCATCAAATTATGTCCTTTCATCGGTTTGTCTATATACATCGTATGAAGACATGGTGCATCAAATCCAGTAAGCCACATGTCACGCACAATAACCAACTTCAACTCATCATCAGGATTTTTCAGTCTATCTCCCAGCTCTCGCCTCTCTTGTTTTGTTGTGTTGTGTATTTGCCAATTCTCCGGATCACTTGAGCTTGATGTCATCACAACTTTGATAACACCTTTTGTCTTATCCTCACTATGCCAATCTGGACGAATTTTAACAATTGAATCATAAAGCTCCACAGCAATCCGCCGACTCATAGAAACAATAAGTCCTTTACCCTCATTCACCTCTTGCCTCTGCTCAAAATGTTCTACGATATCTTTTGATACCTCTTTCAACCGTTCTTTGTGTCCAACTATAGCTTCTAGTTGTGTCCATCTTGCCTTTGACTCATCCTTTGCAGTTGACTCTTCTCCTTCTGTTATCTCGTCAACTTTTACGTCAAGTTCTTTTTTCTTCTCAGGGTCTAAGTGTATTTTTGCTAATCTTGACTCATAAAAAATCTTTACAGTTGCTCCATCAGTTACAGCCTGCTCAATATCATATACATCAATATAATTTCCAAATACTGCTGGAGTTGACGCATCTTCTTTTTCTATTGGAGTTCCTGTAAAACCTATAAATGACGCATTTGGGATAGCATCTCTAAGATACTTTGCAAATCCATATTTTGTCATAGCCTCGCCATCCTTCATCACCGTCTTTGCACCAAAGCCATATTGACTACGATGTGCCTCATCAGCTATCACTACAATATTTTTTCTTTCAGATAACATTTCAAATTCTATCTCTTGTCCATCGGGAGAAAACTTTTGTATAGTTGTA
This sequence comes from Candidatus Moraniibacteriota bacterium, assembly GCA_027031945.1. GTDB lineage: Bacteria > Patescibacteriota > Minisyncoccia > Moranbacterales. The sequence goes on along the minus strand of JALVPE010000052.1, from coordinate 1,630 downwards.
AAAATAATTCCTCCTCCTGTAGTTTTGAGTAACTGCTTCAAATTCTCACGACTTGTTGCTTGTACTGGAGTTTGTCTCAAAAGATGATTAGACTGTGAAAAAGTATCAAACAATTGCTCATCCAGATCATTTCTGTCAGTTATCACAACAATAGTTGGATTGTCTAGTGCAAGCACAATTTTGCCAACATAAAAAACCATTGACAGAGATTTGCCAGAGCCCTGCGTATGCCACACTACACCAGCTTTTCTATCACCTGTTTCCTTGGATGCTTCCTGAGTTGAAATAACGGCTTTATTTACTGCATAGTACTGATGATACGCTGCAATTTTTTTAACAATTTCTACAGTTGTTAATCCTGTGTCTTTATTTGTAGTTTGTGATTTTTCAAATATGCTAAATTGTTTAACTATGTCCAAAAATACTTGTTTGTTTAATAGTCCATTTGTCAAAGTCTCCATCTGGGGATTGGTAATGTTATCTTCTTTTTTGCCATCTTGCGTTTTCCAATTCATAAATCGTGACCACTTCGCAGTAAGTGAGCCATATTTTGCATCTAACCCATCAGATGCTACAAGTAGTGCATTGTAATAAAAAAGTTGAGGAATTGCTTTTTTGTAATTTTGCAATTGTGTATAAGCTTTTTTGACTGTTGCATTTTCATCTACTGGATTTTTGAGCTCTATCACTACTAGCGGTAACCCATTTATCAACAAAACCACATCTGGACGCCTTGAACCACTGTATCCCTTGTCTTGCCCAAGAGGTGTTACGCTAAATTGATTTGCTACGACAAATTCATTGTTTTCTATATTATCAAAATCCACCAACCACACTTTTTCTCCTCGCACATCATCACCTTGCATCTCCTCCACATCCACACCGTTTGTGAGCATGTTATGAAAAAACTCATTATTTTCCACCAAATTCTGAGTCGGCAAATTAAGCACATCTTTAACAGCTTGTTCTCTGGCAATTTCTGAAGCCTCAGGATTAATACGCCCGACAGCCTCTCGTAATCTATCGGCTAACACCACATCAGAGAGACTTTCTCTCTCTTCCTCTTGGTCTTCTGGTGAAAGATATGTGTAGCCAATAGACTCCAACATTTCAATCATCACATCTTCAACTTTTGATTCTGTTATTTTTGTCATATTTTTTTAATTATTTTCTTATAGCTCAACAACTCTAGGTGATTTGATTATAACATTTTTTCAATAGTTTTTTTTAATTCTTGATTAATCCCATTTTTTATAGGTTCAAACATAGATAATACAAATGCCCTAACATCTTCATCACTAAATATCCAATATATTTGTTCATTATTAACAACAGCCTCTAACATTTTAATAACTTGTCTTTTTGGTATCAAGTTAATTTTGTCACTTAGATATAAAATTGTTTTGTGAGTATTGCCAAAATTACTAGAATTAATGAAAGCATCTATATAACTCCAAAAATTATTCAAATTATCAAACTCTATTATTTCATTAGATTCAATTTCAATAGCAATCTTTTCTCCATCAATATCCACTAGCACCAAATCTCTACCATAAATATTTAAAGTTAAATTTTCTAAACTATCAATTGTTATATCTTTATTAATTTCATTTTGTAATTTTTCAATAAA
>JALVPE010000051.1:4385-4678 GCA_027031945.1 Candidatus Moraniibacteriota bacterium | reverse complement strand
GTTATTATAGCCTAGTGTTAAGCACATTTTTTGGTTAAATCAAAAATAAAAAAACCTTAATTTTTCAGTCTATAATTGACTTTATAGTGTTTTTGATGTATAATTAATACTAAAGATGACGATAAAAGGGTGGTATCTCTTTTATGAAAAGTTTGATTATGATATTACAAATTTTTCATAAAAGAGATGCACACCTTTTTTTGTTATAAAAATATCGCTGATTTTGATTGAATAAGAAAAATGTATCACAATTTCCAAAAAAATAAATACATATTGGATAAACTGAAATTAAG
>JALVPE010000051.1:0-4375 GCA_027031945.1 Candidatus Moraniibacteriota bacterium | reverse complement strand
GTTTTTTGTTTTTATTATAAAAAAATATAAAAAAATATACAAAGTTATTGCACAAAAAAGAGCTCAGATAAGAGTGCAAAAAATGTTAAAAAATAATTTTATTGAAACAAATTCACAAAAAGTTCATGAGTCAATAAATTTTTTAGAACAATTTTCAACCCCAGGTCTTTCAAGAGTTCAAAGAAGTGTGGCAGTATTTTTTTCAATTTCAATTTTTATACTTATCATTCTAACATCACAGCATTATGGTTTTTTAACTACTGAGGCGGAGATATTGGTTCAGAATTTTACAAAACATCAGACTACTGTAACGAAAGGCATAACATTACTTAAGTATGAAACACGTTCGACAAAAAATATTGATTCAAAAGCTGAGTTTGATGCTGAAACATATTCTACTGGGAATTTTGAGGTTGGAAATACAGATTTAATGGCTTATACCAGCACAGATGACTATTTAGAGTTAGGTCATTATGGCGATAATCCTCCGGATACTAGCGTTGTTGATTGGTGGGATGATAACAATTATAAAACATGTTCTGCTACAGCATTTAATAATGGGAGTTATAGTGATACACAATTTGATGGGACAAATAATTGGGTTGAGTTGGATACAACAGGACTTACAAACGGAACTGGCACCTATACTTCAGAAATTTTTGATGCAGGGGATGACATTAGCTGGAATACGTTATCATGGAATACAACTCATCCAACTTTGAAAGATTTGCCAGATAATGGACAATCAGAATTTGGATATGATAATGGTAATAGTAATATGCAAAATAATGAACTTCTTTTGCATTTTGAGGAAAGCTCGGGTAATGTTTTAGACTCTTCAGGAAGTGGACTAAGTGGGACAGTTGGAGCAACTACTACTTATGGCGCTGCTGGCAGATTTAATAAAGCGTTAGATTTTTCAGGAGGTAGTCAGGGACAAGTGCGAATTGATGATTCTTCACATAAACTCAATTTTGTTGATAAAGTGAGTTATGGAGCATGGTTTAAGGCAGATAGTTTTCGCAATTGGGCAGGAATTGTTTCAAGGATGGATACGTGGCCAAATGGATATAATTTACAAGTGGGTACTGTACAAAAAATTGCTTGTGGTAGTGGAGTTTACACTACTTCTGACAGTATGCCAGTTACAGGGCAGTGGTATCACGCTGTTTGTGTTTATGATGGAACAGAAATGAAGTTGTATGTGAATGGTGAATTACAAACAGATGTTGATACCGTAACATTGAATGAATCTGCTACAGATGTTATTGATGTTGGTGATTTTTATACTGGAAATTCTGGATTAGATTTTGATGGACAAATTGATGAAGTGTTTATAACACACAAAGCACTATCTGATTCTGAAGTGAAAGATATGTACAGAAGAGGCGCAAATCGTCTTAAATTTCAAGTACGAAGTTGTAATGATAATGCATGTAGTGGAGAAACATTTATTGGTCCAGATGGTACATCTAGCACATACTATACGGAAGAATTAAATGATAGTTTAACAACGCCATCGGTTATACTTTCTGGAGTAGCAGATAATAGATATTTCCAATATAAGGCGGAGTTAGAGTCAGATATCAGCACGGCGTCACCAGAATTAAAATGCGTTAGTGTAAATGCTGGTGATAAATATAATTGGAAATATCGTAAGTGTTTTGATATTAATCATACGGCAAGCGGAGCTCAGGATGAAACTCAGTATCAAGTGTATATTGATATGGATACAGCTTCTTTGGTTAGTGCTGGTAAAATGAAAAGTGATGGTAGTGATATACGATTTGTAGATAGTGATGGAAATCAATTACCATATTTTATTGCCGATGATATGAATACAGCATCTACTCGTGTTTGGTTGCAAATGGATAATATTGATGCTGGTACAACAGAAAAAGTATGTATGTATTATGGTAATAATGGAGCAACTGCACAATCTTCAAGAAATGATGTGTTTACATATTCAAATCCGGAAGATATTTATTATGTGGTTGCTGACACTGCACAAAATACTGTAACAGAATTTGTAAGCTATACGGATGATAATGATGTTTCTGTTTCAACATATAATAATACATTAAATCAATACGATGATGCACGTTTTCCAACAGGTTCTGGTTTAACTTTTACACAAACGACTGGATTTTCTACAACAAATCCAATTAGTGGAACTTATAATGCGGATGGCACAGATAATTTAGTGCCAGCATCATTTGCAAGTGAAAATTTTGTTTATCGAATGGATAGGTTTACAGATTATTTTTCGTTTATTTCACCATGGTGTGATGCAGATGTAGAAGTAAGAAATGAAAATAATAATATTGTTACGAATGGATCTTTTACAATTACTCAAGGAACTTCACACAATTTACACACATCAAATAATGCAACACATGGAATTGCAAATAATAGTTCTGTTATGATAGAGGTAACGAATGGATGTCCAATATTGGCAGAGCATCATAGTAATAATGGTAGAGATAGTTTTGTAATGGCACCTGCGTCAAATGAATGGTATGGTGTTGGTTCTGGGAGATTTGGTTTTGCTGCACTTTATAACAATACGCATATTACGGTATATAAAAGCAATAACACAAGTTCTACTTACACGCTTAACCGTGGAGAAAATATAGAGATAAATGATAGTGGTTCCGAAGGGTCAGATCCGGCACATCGTGTCGTGGCAGATAATCTCATAGGAGTTTCAGCTCTTGCTGATAGTGATGGTGCTGAATCAACTACATTTTTGCCAGTTGATGAGATGGGATATAAATATTACTTTCCAGAAGATATTCAATATATTGCAATTGCAACAAAAGAAAATACAACTACAACTGTAAATTTATACAATAATGGCACAGCATGTGGAGTAGGTACACCTGATGATACAAGTACGGTTACAGCTAGTGCAAATTATCCTGGAAAGGTATATTTTGGCTCAACAACAGATGGCGTAAATATTCCAAAAGGAGCTTGTATTGTAGCAAATAATCCAATTTTTGCTTATGATGAATTTGCTACTGAAGATGATGAACATAATGTTTGGAATGAAGTACAGAATAAACAGTTTGTTTCACCTACTCCAATATATTCTACGAGCAGTGTGGAGAATGGTTCATGGAGTATTGATGGCACACATACTTGGACTCGTCGTATACCTGTAACAGTAAATAATTCGTCTGCATCTACAATAGAAGATTATCAAATTTTAATTGATTTGGGTGCTGACGCAAGTTCACTTTTTGGAAATACACAGAGTGATGGTGGTGATATTCGAGTTGCCGGAAGTGTTGGTGATGGTAGTGATAATATAGTGTACAGTTTAGAAAATTATGATGATACATCAAATACCGGTAAGATGTGGATAAAAGTTCCTTCAATTTCTGCAGGTAGTAGTGCAACATATTATATATATTATTATCCTGCAACAACTTCACAAAAACAAACATGTTCTCAATCAGAATTCAATAATGGAACATATTCGGATACGCAATGGGATAATGCTAATAATTGGGTAGAGTTAGACAGTACGGGACTTACAAATGGTACTGGTCAGTATACATCAGAAATTTTTGATGCAGGATCGAGTGCCACATGGGATAATTTTTCTTGGAAATCGAATTATCCAACATTCAAAGAATTGCCGGATAATGAAGGTGTAGAAAGTGTTTATACAGATGGCAATATCGATATGACTGATAATGAACTTCTCATGCATTTAAATGAAAGTAGTGGAAATGTTGCAGACACATCAGGAAATGGATTTAGTGGGGTCGTAGGAAGTACGACAACATATGGTGCAAGTGGACGATTTAATACAGCACTTGATTTTTCGGGAGGTAGTTCGGGAGAGGTTGTAATTGATGATTCTAGTCATCCTTTGGATTATACAGATGTAGTTAGCTATGGAGTATGGTTTAGGGCAGATAGTTTTCGCAATTGGGCTGGATTATTATCTCGTATGTCTTCTTGGGGACATGGATATAATCTACAAGTCGGTACAACTCAGAGAATTGCATGTGGTAGTGGAGTTTATACAAACTCCAATAGTATGCCAGTAACAGGGCAATGGTATCACGCTGTTTGTGTTTATGATGGAACAGAAATGAAGTTGTATGTAAATGGTGAATTACAAACAGATGTTGATACTCATACGTTGGCACAATCTGCTTCCAATAAAATTAATATTGGAGAATTTTATACGAATGGTTCGAGTCTTGATTTTGATGGACAGATTGATGAAGCGTTTATAACACACAAAGCACTATCTGATTCTGAAGTGAAAGATATGTACAGAAGAGGCGCAAATCGTCTTAAATTTCAAGTACGAAGTTGTAATGATAATGCATGTAGTGGAGAAACATTTATTGGT
>JALVPE010000050.1:5710-13979 GCA_027031945.1 Candidatus Moraniibacteriota bacterium | reverse complement strand
CTGTTCGTCACATCTGAGTGATGCTCCTTTATTTATATCTCCTTTATTCCATAATCGTTTTTTACCGTCAGATGTTACATTTATTAGCAGTCAGCCTCTGAATACCTCGTTAACAAAATAAACAAAACTTTCATAAAAAGAAAAAAGTATCTAACAATAACACGCAACACGATATATCAACGACGAAAGAATTAAATAATGATAATAATGTAGCACAGTTACAAAAAGATGTTGTAGAGACAACCATTTCAAAAGGTAAAATCCAATGGCAAGAGCCACAAAATGTTGGGGACTTAGGCTATTTTAAAAATAGAGATGGAGAATGTGAAACTCAAGAAAAATCGATATATTACAAAACAGGTAAAGTAATTTCTGGTAATTATGTCGGTTTTGATATATACAATGTAAAGGGTGATGCAGGGTGTTCAGGTCCATTTATGGATGACTATGGATTTCGTATCCTTGTTAAAGGAAATAAAGTAATTTTTTTTAAAGGCACTGAGCGATTTGAGGATTGGGAGATGGATTTACTCAGAGATTATATTGGTGGAGAATCTCAAACACGTATAATAAATGGTAATATTACTATAGAAGATCTAGCGTTCCCAGACGAATTGAATGTTGACGGTTATGTATTACAAAATAAAAAATATTTTATCTCAACCTTTTTTGTAGATAATACTTACAATATTTTACAAAAGGTAGGAACTTCATCATATGGTGATATATGGACTACAAACAGGAAGAAAGCTGATGCAATTTATACAAATAAAGAAAATAAGACGCCGGAAGAAATTCAAACATATCAAATGTTTGACACAAATGCATTTTATGTTAAAGCACCAGATGGTTCTATGATTCAATATGTATTGCGATTACCTTTTTTGTCTAAAGAGCAAAAAGATGTACGAAATTTTGTGTTACCAATAACTTGGAATGATAATACATCAAATAAAGAAGAATATGAATTATATCCAATGGGGTGTGGTGTTGTACGATACGCATATGATGTAACTGGACAAGTTAATGTTGCTGATGACTTGGTACAAATCGGTACGTTATCAACCGGAGATAAAATTTATGGTTATAAGGATATTAATAATTCAGAATTTGAAAAATGGTATAAAAATACTTACTGGGCAGAGGGTGGAAATAAAAAATCTGAAATAGATGTGCTCAAAAAGCATCCGCAAATATTTTGGATAGATCCATTTGGACGAACTCTTACTTTTTATAATACGAAATTTATTTCTCCGGCGGAATGTGGCAAACCGGTAATATACCTTTATCCGGAAAAAGATATGGATGTGCATGTGCAGGTTAATCCTACGCAAGGATTTACTGTTACAAAACCAGATTATGGTAAAAATGGTTGGTTTGTACATGCAACTACAGATAGCGTAATTACAAATTATGCAAATAATAAAAAATATCCATATTTATTTTGGGAAGGGAATAGTGATGAATTGTTACCAAATATGAAAGAAGGGTTTGTAGTAAATAAGGATGAGTTATCACAATTTTTTGACGACACATTAACAAGATTAGGACTTAATGAAAAAGAAATTATAGATTTTAAAGAATTTTGGATTCCAAAAATGGAATTAGAAAATAAACCATATTATCAAGTGTCCTTTTTATCTAAAGTATTTATTAATAGATCTGCACCACTTATTATTGAGCCAAAGCCAGATACTGTGATTCGAGTATTGATGAATTATGAAGGTTTAGACAAATATCGTAGAATCCAAAGTCAATATTTGCACGCACCTGAGAGAACGGGATTTACAGTTGTAGAGTGGGGTGGCTTACTTCATTAAATGCATCTAAAACAATAGGACGAGTTTCAAGGCTTGTCCTATTATTGTATATAATATTTTTAATTATGACGAAATGACAAAAATAATAGTTATAATTGTAAGTTTATTGTTGATTAGTGGTATAGTTTTTTTGTATTTGGGTGAGATGTTACAGAACAATGAGCCAAAACAATATTTTAATCAAAAAGAAGAAAATCTAATAACAATTAAAATGCCAGTATCTGGTATTATTACTCCACATCATTTGGTTGCTAAAAATTTGATTGAGAAATTATTTGCACAAACTGCAAAAGACAATGAAAGTGTAACCATTGATAGAATTGTATTAATTAGTCCAAATCATTTTCATGTTAAGGGTGGAGATTTGATTGTAGCAAATGAAAATATTTCTCAAAATGTGGTAATAGATATGGAATTAGCTAATACATTAAATAAAAAAGAATATGCATATATAAATAATAATGCATTTAAAAAGGAACATGGTATACAAGGTTTAATTCCTTTTGTAGATAAATATTTTCCAGATGTAAAAGTATTACCACTTATGATTGAAGATGGTACTGGTGATGATAGGCTTGATAAGCTTGCTGATTATTTGGTATCGGATGAAGTTGAAGGTAATACGTTGCTTATATTATCAAGTGATTTTTCACATGAATTAACTTCGGATATTTCCGGTATTCATGATATAGTCGCAATTGATGCAATAGAAAATTTTGATTTGGACAAAGTTCACACATTAGATACAGATTGCTTGGGTGGCTTGCGTTTGATTATGCAGTTCTCTAAAAAACAAGGGTATGAGAATTTTGAATTACTAGCAAATAGTAGTTCTTCAGAAGTATATAATAATTTTTTTATAGGAGAAAATACTAGTTATGTAACAGGACAATTTAAACTTGGGCAAAAAGATCAAAATCAAAAACGAATAGCAAATATGTTATTTGGTGGAGATGTGATGTTAGATCGTACTATACGCACAACAGTACAGAGATTGAGTGTTTCATATTTTACCGATAAGATTCATAGAATTTTTTGGGCACAAGATATAAATATGGTTAATATAGAAGGTCCTATCACAGATAATATTTCAGTATCCAATGTGTCTATGGATAATTCAAATCATTTTAAATTTACATTTAGTAAAGAGCATACAAAAGAATTTTGTGATATTAATAGAATAAACATGGTTTCGATTGGTAATAATCATATTTTAAATTTTGGTAGAGATGGCCTGAAACAGACCCAAGAATTTTTGGAAGAAAATGATATAGATTATGTGGGTGTGCCTGAAGAAAATGCAGAAAATATAGTTTTTAAAGATATGGGCGGTAGAAAAATTGCATTTGTTGCTTATAATGATTTTGCACCACCATCATTAGAGAAAACGATTGAATTAGTAGAGCAAGCAAAGCAAAACAGTGACTTTACAGTAGTCTATCCACATTGGGGACAGGAATATAATAAAAAAATGACCAAAAAGCAACGTGATACAGCACATTTATTGATTGATGCTGGTGCTGATTTGATTATAGGAGCACATCCTCACGTTATTGAACCTGTCGAAATATATAAAAATAAAGTAATATTTTATTCGTTGGGCAATTTTGTGTTTGATCAATATTTTAATGATGATGTGCGAGAAAGAATGCTAATAAATGTAATGATAGATGAAAACGATGAAATAAATTTTGTACTAACGCCACTTTGGACAAATCAGTTTGGACAATTAGAATTAGCAGATGCTACTAGACGAGAAAAAATTTTGAAGGAAATGTCACAAAATTCTATTGTAAGTGATGAAATTAGAGAAGATATACATAATGGAGGATTTGATGTTAGTAACCAGTCATCGGTAATCAACAATACTTTAAAATTGTAAATTGTGAATGGTAAATTATTAATTAAGAATTCGGAGTTAAAAGTGAGTAGTTGATTTTTGTGTTAGTTAATGTGCTTGATTATTGATAGGTAAGCTAACCACTAAATATATTAATTTTTTTGACGAAATTAGTTTTTGTATGTAGCATAGAAGATATAACAGTAAAACTTTATAGTTATGGGTACAATTTTTAATATATTGTTTTGGGGATTTATCTTTTATATTGTTTTTAGAAAAGTATTCTCAGATATAGGCAAACAAACAGGTAATCCAAATATTATCAAAATGGCGCAAAATCCATTTGAAAATATAATCAAAGCAATAGAGCAATATTTTATAAAAAACGCAAATATTAAAACAGCATCTTATACAAGTAATAATAAAACTATGAATTTAAATAATATGAAAGGTAAAACACTTGGAATTATTGGAATAATTGTTCTACTTATAATAATTATGAATATTTTTGTAGTGATTCCAGTGGGTATGACCGGTGTGAGGACGCTTTTTGGAAAAGTACAAAATAAAGAACTTTCATCCGGATTGCATGTTATCAATCCTCTTGAACATGTTGAGAAAATGAGTATAAGAACAGAAGAATATACGATGAGTGTATCACATGGTGAAGGTCAACGTGTTGGAGCTGATCAAATTTCAGCTTTGACAAACGAGGGGTTACCGATTGATTTGGATATCACAGTTTTTTATCATTTAAATGAAAATAAGGCATCTGATGTTTATAGGGATTTAGGGTTAAATTATCAAGAAAAAATTATTCGTCCAGAAATACGAAGCACAATTCGTGAAATTATAGCACAATATAACGCAAAAGATGTTTATAGTGAAAAGCGTGCGGAAGTGTCACAAAAAATTCAAGATAGAATGATTAGTTCTATTGAGCCTCGAGGGATAACAATTGAACAGGTGTTATTGCGAAATGTAACTTTGCCGGCAAAGCTTTCAGCAAGTATTTCAGAAAAGCTTCAAGCAGAACAAGAATCACAAAAGTATGATTTCATCCTAGAAAAAGAGAAAAAAGAAGCTGAAAGAAAACGAATAGAAGCAGAAGGACAACGTGATGCTCAAACAACAATCAGTGAGTCATTAACACCAAAATATTTGCAGTACATGTATATTAAAGAACTAAAAGATAGGGAGGGTACTATCTACGTACCGACAGGAAATGATGGATTACCACTTTTTAAAAGTGTGCAATAGTAGTTTTTGGGTTAAGTAATTATTTATTGACAAAATCTTTAAAATGATAGTATAATGCATTTAATTTTGCTAGTTGATTTAATAATTGGTGTTAATTTTTGATTTGGGAGGTGTTAATGATGGATTTAGCACAATTTGAAGAGATGTTAGTTGGTTCTGGCATAGACGTTTCACTTTTTGGCAGAGGTGAGGCAAAAACATTGGATAAGTTCTTTCAGGAAGTTTCGGATCCAACAGAAGGAGCTATGCTTCTTCAAGATGAAAATGGATTACTTCGTGTCGTGAATTTAGTCAATATTCATGTCATGTATAATAACAGAGGACAATTGCTGAAGTTGCGTGAAGTATTGCAAGTATTTAATGATGGACGGCATAGATCTCGTCCTGATAGACAGGCAGCGATATCAGAAAAATGCCACTCTGATGAGACTATCATGAGTTCTGTCCAAAGAGCAATCGAAGAAGAGCTTGGTGTCAAAATCACTCAGCATGAATCTGTCTTGGAGCTTGGTAGAAATATTGTGACAAAGAAGTCACAAAGTTATCCAGGTATTTTGTCTGAGTACAGAATAGAATATTTCCTCTATATAATGAGGGAAGAGAATTTTAGTCCAGAGGGATATGTTGAAGTTCAAAAAGATAAGAAGACATATTTTTCATGGGAACGAGCATAGAAAATAGTAGGGACAGTGTCATTGACCTGTCCTTTTAGGAGGAAGATAAAATGAATGATGTAATTTTAAATGTTCAAACAGAGGAAATGTCGCATATTTTGCAAGGCGGAATCACTGAGCAAAAAATGCAACAATTGTTAATTCCGTGTGTGGTTGGACAGATGGTATACAGTTGTTTCTTACAATACGAATATGAGCTTGATTACAAGATTAATAATTTTCCTTGGATCACTTCAGAAAAACAAATGAAGATGCAGTCTATTTGTGATAAAATGATTGTGAATGCACAGTCATTGAATCTTATTGCTTTAGTATCTAAACCATGGAATGTTGCAAAGTTGTACAATATGCAAACTTTGCAAGAGCTTGAACAGTTTTTGGATATGCACAGCACATTGACTCAAGAACTCTTTGAACAAATATTAATAAATTGTTTGGATAAAGAGAAAGGTGTTGTCGTTGTACAAGCTATTGTACATCTGAGTAAAAGTAAAGACTTGAAGGATTATTTTGTAAGTTAGAATGCAAAATAACGCAAGGAAATAGTAGGGACAGTGTCATTGACCTGTCCTTTTTTTATTGCAAATACAGTATTTTTTTGATAAGATTACTTTATAAATTTGGAATAACTTTAAATTGTATAAGGCTGTAGAGACGCGATTAATCGCGTCTCTACGAAATAAAAAAACTATGTTAGATATTAAATACATTCGTGAAAATGCGGATAAGGTTCAAAAGGCTGCTGATGATAAGTTTCTTGATTTTGATGTGCAGGAGTTACTTACTGTTGATAAAGAGCGTGTTGCTCTTATGCAAGAAATTGAAGAATTGAAAGCACAAAAAAATGAAGTAAATAATAAGATTAAAAATGCAAGTAGCGATGAAGAGCGACAAGAAATTATTGCAAGTGGAAAAGAGATAAAAGAAAAGACAGAAGAGTTAGAGCCAGAATTGAAAGAAGCGCAACAAAAATTTATGGAATTGATGGTCAAAGTTCCCACTGTGCCAGCTACTGATGTGCCAGTTGGTAAGGATGATGGTGATAATGTTGTTGTGTATGAAAAAGGTGATAAACCTGAATTTGATTTTAAACCAAAAGATCATATCACACTAGGGAAAGAATTGGATATCATTGATTTTGAACGAGGTGCAAAAGTCGCAGGTTATAGAGGTTATTATTTGAAAGGTGATGGAGCAGCACTTACCATGGCACTTATGATGTATGCACTTCACAAAATGATTAGCAAAGGATTTGCCCCTATGATACCGCCAACACTTGTAAAAGAGTTTGCTCTTTTTGGTAGTGGATACTTCAAGGGTGTTGAGTATGATCAGGCAGTGGATGAAATTTATCAAGTGGCAACAAAAACAAAAGAAGCTGATGGAAAGGACAGTAAAGAAAAAAAATTTCTTGTAGGAACCGCTGAGCCATCATTACTTGCCTATTATGCCAATGAAGTATTGGATGAGAATCAACTGCCTATGAAGATCTGTGGTTATAGTCAGTGTTATAGAAGTGAAATAGGAAGTTATGGTAAGGATACAAAAGGAATGTATCGAGTGCATGAGTTTATGAAAATTGAGCAAGTTGTTATTGCAAAAGCTGATACAGATGAAAGTGAAAAATTACAACAAGAAATGGTGGAAATTTCAGAGGAAATTCACGCTGAGTTAGGTTTACCTTATCGTAAACTTGCAATTTGTACTGGAGATATGGGCACAGGTAAGTATAGAATGTTTGATTTGGAAGCTTGGATGCCCGGACTTGATAGGTGGGGTGAAACTGGAAGTGCATCAAATTTCTTAGACTGGCAATCAAGACGACTTAACGTGAAATATAAAGATAAAGATGGCAACAAAAAATATGCATATATGTTAAACAATACAGTGTTGCCATCACCGCGACCATTTATTGCAATATTGGAGAATTTTCAACAAGCAGATGGAAGCGTAGTGATACCAGAAGTTTTGCGACCATATATGCCGGGAGGTAAAAGTGTAATTAAAAAAAATAATTAACAATGATAATTTATTTTATGTAATTTTGTATAAGTTACACAAAAAGACTTAATGGCGTTTATTGTTTAATATAATTTTTGGTATTTGTCGATAGAAATAATTTTTGGTATAATACCTTTATATGAAAAAGATAAAAAGAAAAAAGATAATGCAGATATTTGTAGTTATTTTTGTAGGAGTTATGATACTTGCTATGATTGGGTTTTTGTTGTTGCCTCTTTTAGTAGTGTCTTTACATTAAACTTATGAGTAGTGGATTTCGTACAATAATAACGTTTATATTTTTAGTTTGTGGGATAGCAGTGATTATTGTAACTCTGGTTCTTTTTGTGAAAGAGAAAAAGCGGGCATATGTTATTCAAAATGAAATTCATAAATTGCAACAAGAAAAAAAGAGATATGAACATGATAATAATGCATTACAGGCAGAAATTACATATTTGCAGTCGGAACACTCTTATGAAAAAGAAGCAAAAAAATTAAATTATAAAAAGCAAGGGGAGCATGTTGTAATTGTGCGACGCTCTCCTAGAAATAAGGAAAATGAAGATAAAGATAAAAGTATAAAAAAACAAGATGAAACTCAATCTTTAAAACATCAAGAAATTTGGCTAAATTATTTTTTTTAACAAATGTATATGAAAAATTTTTATAAG
>JALVPE010000050.1:0-5700 GCA_027031945.1 Candidatus Moraniibacteriota bacterium | reverse complement strand
TTTTATAAGAAAGTGGCTATAATTTGTGTAAGTGCGATTATTGCGATAATGATTATCGTGCTTTTGTTTACATATGTTTTTCATATTGAGTCTCCAGCTATTAAAGTTGTTGGAAAGGCATTGCATTTGCCAGCAATTATAGTTGATGGACATTGGATAACTATTTCAGAGATAGAGGAAAATACGGCATCTATAAAACGTTTTTATGAAAATCAAGACTTTTCAAAGTTTGGTATTCGTATTGATTTTAGTACGGAAGATGGTAAAAAACGTTTGCAATTACAACAGCGAAAAATGATAAATAAATTAATTGAAGATATTGCAATTGAACAAATAGCAGACGAATGGGGCATCAATGTTAGTGATGAAGCTGTTGTCGATGCAATGGAACGGCCAATGGCAGAGATGGGCACAAAGGAATCTGTTAAATCACAACTTAAAAATCTATATGGTTGGTCATTGGAAGATTTTGGGAAAAAGGTTGTGCGTACACAATTGTTAAGAGATAAAGTTAGTGCAAAGTTTATAGATCAGAATAAAGTTTCACAAGAAATGTGGACACGTATGAAGTCTGCGCAAAAAGAGTTGTCAGATGGTAGAAATTTTGCAGATGTTGCACAAAAATATTCTGAAGGTTCAACCGCAAATGCAGGTGGAATTATGGGTTGGTTTAGTGAAGGGCAATTACAGGATGAAATTGGTAAACAAATTTTTGCAATGAAAAAGGGCGAACATACAGATATAATTGAAACGCCATTAGGATTACATATTGTGCAATTAAACGATATTTCTGAGATGGATGGCAAAAAAATGGTTCATGTATCACAAATTTTTATAAAGAAAAAAACATTTGCTGAATTTTTAAATGAAAGAATCGGTAATATGAAAGTAAGAGTATTTTTGCCACAGTATGAGTGGGATGCAGGTAAGGCCTTGATTGTTTTTAGAGATAAGTCAATGGATGATTTTGAAAAATCCATGTATAAAGAAGCAAAAGATACACAAAAAGAATTATTAAATAAATTGCAATAGTAATTGTATTTATAATGTGTATAAATATTAATTAATGTAATTATATAATTTTTCACTATGGATATAAATAAATTTACGACACGTTCTCAAGAAGCATTACAAAGTGCTCAAGAACAAGTTATAAAGCATGAAGGTCAGTTTGTTTTACCAGTGCATTTAGCATATGCACTTCTTGAACAAAAGGAGTCTATTGTACCAATTGCAATCAAAAAGCAAAATGTTGCTTACGATGAGTTGGTGCAAGTTTTTTTGAATGAAATTGAGAAAACACAAACAAAGGTTACAAGTACAGCAAAAGAACAATTGTATATTTCGCAAGAATTGTCACGTGTATTACTACAAGCGGAGGATGAAATGCGTTCTATGGGTGATAATTTCGTTTCAACAGAGCATTTATTGATGGCCTTACTTGTTAAAGATAAGGATGTTGCAAAAAAATTCGCAGAATTTGGTATAACATACGATACTTTTAAAAAAGAAGTTGTTGATGTGCGTGGTGGTGCAAATGTCGATTCACCGAATCCTGAAAATACTATGCAAACAATTGAAAAATACACAATTAATTTGACCAAACGTGCGCGTGAAGATGAAATTGATCCAATTATAGGTCGTGATGAAGAGGTTAGACGTACAATACAAATATTGTTGCGACGCACAAAAAATAATCCGGTACTTTTGGGTGAACCGGGTACGGGAAAAACAGCTATAGTAGAAGGATTGTCTCAGCGTATTGCAATTGGCGATGTTCCGGAATTACTTAAAGATAAAGAAATTATATCTTTGGATCTAGGTCAATTGCTTGCAGGTGCAAAATTTCGTGGAGAATTTGAAGACAGACTTAAAGCACTTCTCAAAGAGGTACAGGAATCTGCAGGAAAATATATTCTTTTTATTGATGAGTTACATACGCTTGTGGGTGCGGGAGGATCTGAAGGAAGCATGGATGCTTCTAACATGTTAAAGCCGGCGCTTGCTCGTGGAGAGATACGTACAATTGGTGCAACAACTCTAAAAGAATATCAAAAATATATTGAAAAAGATGCTGCACTAGAACGACGATTTCAGCCTGTGTATGTGGATGAACCAAGTACGGAAGATGCAATTGCAATTTTGCGTGGCATTAAAGAAAAGTACGAGCTTCATCATGGTGTGCGCATCACAGATGATGCTCTTATTGCTGCAGTGGAATTATCACAAAGATATATTTCAGATAGATTTTTGCCTGATAAAGCTATTGATTTGATGGATGAGGCGGCCGCTACATTACGTATGGAGATTGACTCGATGCCAGCGGATATTGATCAAATGGAAAGAAATATTCGTAGACTGGAAGTTGAGAAGAAAGCATTAGAATCTTCTGACAAGAAGAAAAAAAATAAAGATAATGAAGAAAAGATAAAAAAGATAGAAAAAGAATTAGCGGAATTGAAAGAAAAGTCAAAACATTTGACATTGCAGTGGAAAGCAGAAAAGAAAATAATTATGGAAGTGCGTGATGCAAAAGAAAACATTGATAAATTACGTATAGAAGCAGAAAACTTGGAACGTGCGGGAGAGTTTGATAAGGTTGCAGAAATCAGATATGGCAAGATACCGGAAACGGAAGCTATGATAAAAGACAAAGAAAAACAATTAGCACAATTACAAAGTAATGGCGCTGTTTTGAAAGAAGAGGTTACAAGTGAAGATGTTGCAAAAATTGTTTCTAGGTGGACAGGTGTTCCAGTATCTAAAATGCTTACTAGTGAGATGAAGAGATTGGCGACAATGGAAAAGGAATTACAAAAACGTGTTGTAGGTCAAACAGAGGCAGTTAAGGCTGTATCTAATGCCGTCAGAAGGGCTCGTGCAGGCATTTCTGATGATAATAGACCAATTGCGTCATTTATTTTCTTAGGTCCGACTGGTGTTGGTAAAACTGAATTGGCAAAGTCGCTTGCGGAATTTATGTTTGATGATGAGAGGACTCTTGTACGAATCGATATGAGTGAATATATGGAACAGCATGCTGTTGCAAAACTTATTGGTTCACCACCTGGGTACGTTGGACATGAAGAGGGTGGGCAATTGACGGAGATTATTCGTCGCAAGCCATATAGCGTTGTACTTTTTGATGAAATAGAAAAAGCACATCCGGATGTATTTAATATTTTTTTACAGATATTAGATGATGGGCAATTGACGGATAGTAAGGGTAGAACTGTAAATTTTAAAAATACTATAATAATCATGACGTCAAATATTGCTTCTGAAACAATATATAAGATGCGTTCAGAAAAGAGTTCAGATGAAAAAAAGATACAAAATGAAGTGATGGATGAATTACGTAATAAATTTAAGCCGGAGTTTTTGAATCGTATTGATGATATTATCATTTTCCATCCATTGACACAGGAGATGATTACATATATAGTTGACATTCAATTAAATAATGTAATAAATCGTTTAAAAGATGAAAAAATTACTTTGCAAATTACTAAGAAAGTAAAAGAATTTATTGCCAAAAAAGGTTTTGATCCTCTTTATGGAGCAAGACCACTCAAGAGAGTTATACAAAAGGAACTTTTGGATCTGTTAGCTTTAAAAATCGTAGATGGTGTAATTGGCCCTGGTGATACGGTTCGTATTGATATGAAAAAAGACAAGATAGATATCACATTAAAATAATCAGTATGATTGTACATTTAAGAAGTTTGTTTTTTACATTTATTTTTTTGGTTGTATTGGAATCAATTGTTTTTTTTGATTTATTAAGTGTAAGAAATGGCATTTTTTTGGCTGTTTTTCTAATTGTTTTTGCAATATTTGCCGGATGGAATGTAGGCAAAAATATTTTGTACTCTTTTTTACTGCTTAGTTTGGCGATTTCTTCGTTGGGACTTTTATATTTTATTGATAATATTTATGAGCGACAGATATTTGGTGTATTAGTATCAATATTATTTTACATGGCATTATTGGGTATTAAGCGTATTTGCAAAAATGCTTTTGATATGACGGCACGTAGTCTATTTTCAGCGTCACTTATCGCCATCATATTTCTTTTTTATGCTGTAGTCTATGGAATTTATATTAATTTTAATATTCCTTTGTGGCTTTTTATCGGAGTGCATTTTGTATTTGTTACCATTGCAACATTAGCATCACTTCGTGCATATTCAAGTGATTATAAACGTATATTTTTATATAGTATAGTTATTGCTTTTTCAATGATTCAGCTTGTATGGTTGGCAAATTTTTGGCCATTTGGATATTTGACAATGGCAACAATTAGCCTTATGTTTTATTATGTATTGTGGGATCTTGTACAGATGGTTTTTTTAGAGACGTTATCAAAAAAACGTATGATTATCACATTTTTGTATTGTATAATATTAACGTTGACAGTATTATTTACGACCCAGTGGTTATTAGTAGGATAAAATTATTATTATGAAAAAGATATTTAGAATTGTTATTATTGTAATGAGTATGTTTATTGTTGGAGGTCTTGGAGGTATTGTATTTGATTATGTTATTTTTACAAAAGTAGTAACACATCCAGCATGGTCACAAAATGAGATTATAAAAGCAATTGATAATCGGATTAGTGTAGTAAGAACAGTAGAAAAAATAATTGTGGCAGATAATGAGTCGATTGCTGATATAGCGTCACGTGCTGCAAGTACAGTAGTTTATATTGAATCCGTAAAATTTGATGGTACCAGGGTAGGTGGAAATGGTGTTGTTGTCAGTAGTGATGGTGTAATAGCTACAACAGCAGATATAGTGTCAACAAAGGATGAAATGGTATATGTGAAATTAGCTGATGGTACAGTACATGATGTAAAAACAATATTTCCGGATAGTTATAGTGGTATTGTGTTTTTACGTATTGATGCGGAAAATCTAGCTACAATTTCATTTGCAAATTCAGACAATGCCAGAAGTGGTAAGAAACTAATTGTTATAGCACGGTCACGTTTTGACGATGATGCTCAGTTTGCTTTGGGCGGTTTGTTTGGTAGAGATTATTCCAAAAGTATTGCACAGCCAAAAAGTGATTTTTTACAAGGAGTTTTGATATTTGATTTTTCACAAGATATTCTTTCCAAGAGCATTGGTTCACCTGCTGTAGATTTTCAAGGTAATATGGTAGGACTTATTGCAAAAGATAAATCACAAAACGCAACAGAGAATGAAAAGTTTTATGCAATTGCATCAAATGATATCTCTGATGCATTTGAATTATTTTTGCAACGGCAAAATGGATTATTGCAAAAGGATGTATTTTTAGGTATTAATTATGACATAATTGATGTAGTCGATGCACATATTGCTGATCGTGAAATCACAAGTGGTGCAATTGTATCAGTTGTACAAACGTATGCAGCACGGAATAAATTTGCTCAATCGCTGGCAGCTCGTAGTGGACTTCAAAGTGGTGATATTATTGTAATGGTTAATAATGAAAAAATTGATAATAAAAATAATCTTTCACGACTTATGTATAAACATAAAAATGATGATAGGATTGTATTGAATATATTGCGTGCAGGTAAGTCAATATCAATTGATGTAGAAAAAGATGCTAATTTGTAATGTATATTTTAGCATCTTGAAGTAAGGAATATTTTATTAATATTATAGTTATTTAACATTGCTAAAAAGGAGCGAAGGATGAAAAAT
>JALVPE010000049.1:11015-14105 GCA_027031945.1 Candidatus Moraniibacteriota bacterium | reverse complement strand
CAGCATTATTGTAAAACATAATTTCCGGACATCTTAGGATTGGAAAATACTATAAAAAGAGTGGGATTATTGTTTAATAATTCCACTCTCTCGTTAAATTAATTCTTCATTTGATACTGCTTTATTTTCCCATTATCTTGACAATCTTTCAATTCTTTGAAAGAGGGGGTGTTGTCATAATCTTTTTTTAAGTGTCTATACAAAAGATTGGAGTAAAGAAACGCAGTATTTATCAAAAAAAATAAAAATAATGCAATAGCTCTCAATTTACTCGGAATTCCTTCGATTGCACCAATTGTCAATGTTACTGCAGCCATACCCATTCCAATGGTTAAGCCGTCACCAATTTGTAGCCAAATTAAAAATGAATGTATATATTTCCAATTAACAGCAACTCTCCAAACTATTACCATTGGAACCACCAAAAAGAAAATAATTCCTCTTGAAAGTCTATTTAGTGCTTGAGTTGTAGGATTTGTTAACGTTATATCAAATACTTGCACATCTAAAATGAAATCACAAAATAATTCCAAAATAAACAATGCCACAATTATATAAATAATAGTAGATATCCACTCTTTTTTCATTGCCTCTCTCCCCTGTTATTTGTTAAACAACAATATTTACTTTTATTATATAATTGCATAATAAATTAAACATTGTCAATCAAAAAAGTAGTGGACGGTCATGACCGTCCACTATATAAATTAAAGATAAACAGTGTTTCTGCTTATTTAATTTGTTGTTGACATTCATATTTGACAAATTGTGCCAATGTCATTTCAACATCGCAGTTACCCTCAAATGGAACATCTATTTCAAACTTAAACTGCTCAGGTGTACTAGTTTGCATACTTTTTAAAAACTTTTCAACTACATCCAGATCATTACATAAATCATCTACATACATCCAATCGCAAATCTGATATGGTTTCACAAAACTTTGTTCACCAACATCTGCGCTATTATCGTATAATTCATCAGATACAATATCCTGTAATTGAGCCACATTTATAATACAATACAAATAAACACGAAAAGGATTTTCCAAAAACACTTTGTTATCGCATTCCTTTCCCAATCCTGCACACTCTTCTCTTTGTACAAAAAATTGATTGGATATGTTAAGTAAGTGTGCCAATCCCTTCAATAACTTCCATGCTTCATCATATTGTACTGAAGTTGCTAAATGTTGCTTGATAAGGTTATCAAGGACTTCAACAAAGTTCTGAAAACTTTCTTTGTGTATTTGATAATTTGGAATTCCATCAAGACCATAATCTGTAACGCCTACAACTCGCTCAATACCAACCTCATCTATAATTCTACGCAAGATTTGTTGCCCTTCAAGTGACACTGTTTCTTCACATTCAGTACCAGCAAATTCCCACAATTCAATATCTTTTTGATTATTCATTTGCCTCAATCTTTCTAATAAAGCCCTAACCAATTCCCAATCAGTTCGCTCTTTCTTTAACTCTGAATTTACATTCATTACGATTTCCTCCTATTTTAATTCTTTATAATATATACAAACAAGTTCCCTCTAAATTATTTTTAAATAACATTTTTAAAATATACTACAGACTATATCAAAATTAATAATTTGTCAATCAAAAAAGTAATGGACGGTCATGACCGTCCATTACAAATTTAGAGAAATTTGATTATCTTATTCTTGATTTGTTTCTTCTGGATTTAGAATTGTTTCAATTTGACTTTTTAAATTTTCATAAGTTATTGTCCCAACATATGGTTGCCCATTTACAAAAAGTGTTGGAGTCCCCATAACGGCAAACTGAGTAGCCTCTTTTTGATTTTCATCCAATCTATTCTGATTATCCTCATTTACAAGACAATCAGCAAATTGTTCTTTGTCTAATTTAAGATTTGTAGCGTATCTACTTAATGCTTCAGTAATTTTTTCTGATTTAATCAATGTTGCCTGTTGCTTAAAAAGTATACTTACATACTCATCAAATTTACCTTGCTCATAAGCACACTGTGCAGCTATTGCAATTTCTTTAGCGTTTTTTTGTCTTGGATTAGGTATTGGTTTAATGATAACTCTTACATTATCCTTAAATTCAGATTTGATTTTATTTATAACAGGACTAACAGCTTTACACATTTTACATGTAAAATCAGTATAAGCTATAATTGTAACTTCAGCATCTGCATCACCCAAAATTATACCATTATCCGTATTAGGCTCTTCCAAATACTCACCAACAAGTACTCCTACGTCGCTAGCTTTAAAATAATAAGCATCATCCGATATTTTTTCAAACAACATTGCAGCACTCTGATAAAAGTCAGAATCTACAATATCATCTGAAAACACAAAGGCCGGAATATATTTTATATTGTCAGTTTTTGCTAATTGCTGACCTTCTTCTGTTCGCACATCTATGCGATGTGCCTCAAGTGTAGGAATAAGTGAACGCAATCGCACAAGTACCTCGTCAGTTACACAATCCTTACAATCATCTGCATCAAATACATCTACAGTAATTTTTGGATCATCATATCGTACCCATGTATTTCCATCATATTCTACCACTTGAGCATCTTGTAATGCTTTAGCTGAAAATCCTCTATGTGAAAATAATTGTACAATATCAATAAAAAACGATCCCCCGGCAACCCCAGCCAATAATATCACAATTGCAAGTAATGTTTTGTTATTTTTTTTCAATTTAGTACACTCTTGAAAATCAGAATTATCGGTATTACTATCTAGATTGTTTTCTCCTCCAATTTCATCTTTTTCTATATCAATTTCATTATCCATAGTTTTATCAATAAAATTTTTTATATCCTCCTTATTCTCCTCCATTATTTCTTTTCTTGCTTCTTCAACAAGTTTTTTCTTATAATTTTTTACAGATAAATTACGATGTTTTTTGCGTGGTTTTTTTCTTTGATCAACACAGACGCATCGCATCGCGCTTGTTCCGCCGCGCCGCCACTCCTGCAATTCAATCGTGCCACAATGGAAGGTGGAGGCGTCACAACATACGTTGCCCAATATTATAACCCTCGCGGCGCCCTGACAATCGCCCTGGGCGCCCTGGCCGGATATCTTTT
>JALVPE010000049.1:0-11005 GCA_027031945.1 Candidatus Moraniibacteriota bacterium | reverse complement strand
CATATATCCTTCTAAATAATTTTGAAAAATATAAACTAATCTGATTCATTATTTTCTTCTACTGTACTCTCAGTAGCCGGTAATTCACTAGACACCCCTTCATGAATTAGTTTTTGTTCAACTTTATCTATGTCATACAATTCCCCATAATCAATTACTGTAGTAGGATCATCAAAACCAATTCTGACATGATGACTTGCAATTTTTTTTGCAATTGTACCAACCAAAAAGGCAACAACAAAAAGAAAAACAAGATTTCCCCGAGATAATCGTCTATTTTTGCTCATAAAAAATTAAATATTAAAAAACATTAACAGATTAATGGTATCACTTACAAAAATAGTGGTCAATCTTGACAAATCAGTAATTATATGAAAAGTTTTTCATAATTAAAATAGTCCGCCTTGGCCCACTTCTTCATCAAGTGCTTGATTTACCATTGCGTCTGCAATTTTATTTTGTTCGCGTGGTACATGTATGAATATGACGGTTTGAAAATCTAGCATTGCATTCCATACTTCTATAAAATACTTTTGCATGGTTTCTTTTGATATTTTATACTCATGATTTAATTGTTTCACAATTAGCTCACTATCAAGCCTACACTCTAGATCTGTTTGTTTTGCTTTTTGTCTACCTAATAAACTTTTAACTCTTTTCAAAGCAAAAATAAGTGCTTGATATTCTGCATCATTGTTTGTAGCTTCGCCAATAGTTTTACCATACTTCTTATTCAAGGTTTCAATCCAAACACCAATAGCCGCCGGACCAGGATTTCCTCGTGAACCACCATCTGTATAAATTATAACCTTTTCCATATATTATATCTTATTTTTTAATAATATTTTTATTTTAACGTCTTTTAAGCCACAAGACAAGAATCTAATTAAAAATCCGGTTATATTATTATAAAATATAACCGGATGTAGTATTATATCTCCTTTGCCTTCGCAGTTTTTATTTGAAAAAAATAATCCAATTGGTTATTCTTTACTGGATTAATTTTTCCTCTAACTTTTTCCCAAAAAATTCTAGTAACTTCATATTGATATGTCTCACATTGTGTGCCCATATCAGTTACTCCTGTTTTTTGCAAAAATCCCTTTTCTATAGCTTTTTGCACCCATTTACCAGAGAAAAAATCACCTTCGACATCACTTTCACATATCAGTCCACCACACGCAGCAATACAGAGAAGTTTAATCATCATCTCATTATCAATTTTTTCGGTAGTGTCACTCAATTTTTTATTCATTTTTTATTTCCCCAATTGCATTTTTATTCTGGAAAGATAAGTATATAATCCGGATATTTGCCTTGGATCTACAAAATTCAAAGCTTCTTTCCATCCTTTTTCTGTTAGTACATACTCTGTAACTCTAAATGGCTCATCGTGATTTGAGACTTTACAATCACTTACAAAACCATTAGCAACCAAGCTATGTATGCGACCATCTAGAAAAAAGGATGCTGGCAACTCATCGGCACACACATGACCACCAAAAAGGGCAATAGTGACCAATTTACTTTTATCTGCAATCGTCAAAATCATTTTTATACCTCTTTTGTTGTTTTCTTTGCTGAGCCAATTGCTTGGCGATGTTGTAATTATAATATTTTGGATCGTCCGTAACTTCACGAACAATGTTAAAGTATATTGGTAACTCAATTTCCGTTTGTATAGTACTTGGTTGTACTTCCAAAATACAATCACAAGCATCATCACAAAAAAAATCTAATCGAAAATATTGGTTATTCTCAATAAAATAAAACCTGCTTTTTTCGATTGGTGCACACTCTGGATTAGCTCTCTGAAGAAGTTGTTGGTACTTCTTGTGAGAAATAATTTCTTCAGTCTTAATCCTTTCAATTGATGGTTTATTACTTTTTTTTGTATAAAAGCATGTAGTAACTCCATCACGAGTCCATGCGCGCACTCGCTCCTGACCATCGCCCTCGAGATAATGCTGCACTATATCAACACGCACAGCATTATTTTTTTCAATACATCTATCAAATCCTTTGATTTGATCAACGAGATATTTACGCTCAATAGCCAATGGTTGTGGAACGCCCATAAGCTGTGCGATATTTTGAATTACAGTGTTTACCTTACCTTCAAAATTGCCATAATCATTGCCCACAAGTATCAAATTAGGATGCCCTACCCAAGCCATAACAGTTTTATCACCAAGCACACGTGCCTCTGAGTAAGTTTCTTCCCTAGCATCATTATTAGTAGTTGTATAATACTCTTTAGGAGCTACATCCATATAAATTACCATTGTATATCTTGAAGTGATTTCTGTTTTAAAATTTAACCCATGATCCATGGATAACACTTTTTTTACCGATTCTATATCAGAATACGCCAAACAATCATTAAGACCCCTGTCACAAATAAGTAATCCACCCTTTTTTGTAACACCTTTACTATGTCGTAAAGCTCTCATAAAAAAACTTTCATTAGACAAGATCTTTCCAATAATAAATCGTTGGAATAATACCGGGTCCTCGAAATTTTCAAAAGTAATGCCATTTATCTTCAATTCTGTGGCAGCCTCTGGCACAGATACTGCTCTAATGCCAAGACTGTTAACAAATTCAATAATTTGACTAATTGCCGTACTCTTACCAGAACACGGACCACCCGTGAGTGCAACCGTTTTTATCTTGCTTTGAGTCATGATTTCCTCCCATTTTTGTTTTCTCAATATTATTAAATAACTGTAATAATACACATATCACACAAAAATTAAACAGTCAATATTTACAAAACCACTAACACCTATTGTCATCTCCGCGAAGCCTGCCTGTCCGGTAGGCAGGGCGGAGATCCAGGATTGCAAGTAAATTTCTACACATTCAACGTTATTTAATTATAGAATATTATAAACTTTGAAAGTTTATTTTAATTGTATAATTCACACAAAACACACTAGATTCCCGCCCTGCCTACCGGACAGGCAGGCTTCGCGGGAATGACGATTTTTTTATAATTATGGATATAAGAAATTACTTTGCAACACAATTTATACTTTTGATAAACTGATGTATCAAAATCGAATTGTTCAAAAATATCTTTCATAATTTTTTTATTATCAATAATTAATATCAACGATATTTAACTGTATATTTATATTACCATTCCACTCATTTTTTTGTACATTTGCCAATACATTTATTTTATCTCCTTTATGCAACAAACTAACCATAAATCCACGTCCAAATGCTATTGCGTCTATTCTATCTTCTCCTGATTGCAAAGTCATTTTTAAATGTGTTTGATTTGAGCCAATTGCTCTTATATCAGATATTATTAAATCATAAATTGCGAAAACAGGCTCTTCATTACCTTCTCCAAATGGTTCCAAGCCACTCAACTCTTCTACAAGTTTTAGATTAATATCTTTCAACTCTATTTTAACATCGGCATTTAGTACAACTTCATCTGAAATATCTTTTGTTTTTTCTTTTACAACTTTATTAGCTCGCTCACAAAACTTTGCAAAATTTTCATTTTTAATTACCGCTCCAGCTGCCTGTTCATGTCCTCCATACTTTTCTAAATAATTCTCACACTTACCCAACACATCTACAATATGCAAATCTTTTATACTTCTAAATGAACCTCTGCTTTCTTTATCAAATTTAGTAAAAATACCTGTAGGTTTTTGATATTTTTGTGCAATCTGCCCTGCTATTATTCCCACAACTCCCACTGGATAATCACCACCTGCAATTAATATAAAATCTTTGTCTAAATGATCTTTTTTTACAATATTTTCTATATCTTTAGTTAGTTTTTGTGTAATTTCCCTACGCTCTATGTTTTGGCTTTCCACAAATTGAGCTAACTTTGTAGCATTACTCACGTCTTGCGTACGCAATAATTCAAAAGAATGTTTTGCGTGACTCATTCTTCCCGGTGCATTTATCCGTGGAGCTATTTGAAACGCTACTGTACTCGCAGTTATTTCCTTATTATTTATGCCACTCACAGCAAAAAGTTGTTTATAACCAATTCTTTTTGTTTGTGACAAAACTAAAAGACCATAATATACTAAGATACGATTTTCCTCTACTAATGGCACACAATCTGCAACAGTACCTACGCATACAGTATCCAACAACCATTTCAATTGTTCTTGTTTTTCAGGTTTTATTTTTTCAAATAACGCTTGCACAACTTTAAATGCTACTGCTGTGCCAGACAATTCTTTGAATGGATAAGTGCATTCTGGCAATTGTGGATTTATAATTGCATAAGCCTCTGGTAAAATTTCCGGTGCATGATGATGATCTGTAATTATCACATCAATTCCTTTCTTATTTGCATAAGCAACTTCTTCTATATTTGAAGTACCACAATCCACACTAAACATCAAAGTTATCCCATTTTGAATGAATTCATTAATTGCATTTTTATTTATACCGTGTCCTTCTGTGAGTTTGTCCGGTATATAGACATCTACATTCAATCCTAGCATTTCCAAACCATCTGCAAGTAATGTTGCACTATTTACACCATCTGCATCATGATCACCAAATACTCCTATAATTTCACTATTTTGCATAGCTTTCTTTACACGATTAACAACTTTACTCATATTTCTAAATAAAAATGGGCTATGCAAATCTTCATAATTTGGCGACAAAAAATCTTCTACATGTTTTTTTGTAGTTAAATTTTTTTGTAAAAATAGTTGCTCTATAATAGGATTTAAATTTAAATCTTTAATTGAACCATTTATATTTTTTTGTATTTTCCATTTTTTTCTCATACCTGCACTATTGTACCATAAAAAAGAGTGGAGCAATATTTTACATTACTCCACCCTACAGATCTTCTATATTAATGATTTGAGTATCCATTTTGGCAAGTAATATTTAGTATTTTCACTTGCCAATTTAAATGCAATTTCTCTCGTCAATCCTAATGATAATAGTCTTTTATACTCTCTTTTCCAATGTTGGACTATAACAAGAATGGGTATTGCAATAATGTTTCCTAGAAGAAAAATTGCTAGAAATACCCTTGTCCACAAAAAATTATACAGAAATAAAAAATTGTTCAAAAATGAGAGACTTAGAGTAATAAGTAAAGAAGCAATAAACCATATGATCAACCAAATAACAATTTTTTTAAATAATTCCATTTCATTCTTCCTCACCATTCAAAATGTCTGTCTTGAGCTATAATAACTCTAGCAATCAATAGCGCGTCTTCTTTTACTACAAAACCTTGTTTCTCTTTTTTGGAATCATATATCGAACGAATGCCTTCACGTTCACTTGCGCAACCTCCTCCTTCATCAATAATCCTACAAAATTCTTCAAAAGAAATTCCATTATTAACATTTTTCAACTTTTTCAACGAACTAAACATAATAATCCTCCATTTTTTATTTCATCCAAAACCAAACCTCACACTCAAAACATTGCATTAATATAACATAAAAAAATACTTATAACAAGTAATTATTCCTTATCATCTTTATCATCTACACAACTAAACCTTGCAGAAAATGTAAGTGCTTTTTCATCCATTATGCTCAATTTAAGCACCATCTTTTGCCCATGTGGACAACGAAAAAAATTTGGTACGCCCAAATCTCTCACAAGTTTACGAGCATCTTTATCATTTTTATCAAAGTGAAACACATATTCACTTTTAAGCAATAATGCACCAATACGTTCTACTACCTCACGAGGTTGTGTAAATCCACGAATAATAAAATCACGAGCACCTAAGGATTCAGCTTTGTCTTTATCAGTATCTCGTCCCAAATGAGAATTGATTACAACAGGAATATCAGCTGTACGCTTATTTTGTTTAAGTGCTTCCATCATTGAAAAACCATCCATACGAGGCATCACAATACCTGTAAATATTATATGCGGTGTATGTTTACCAATAAGACTCATTGCCTCAAGTCCATCTGACGCACGTATAACATTATAGTTTGCACTTTCAAAAACATCTGCATACATTTCCAGAGTATCAATATCATCATCAACAATCATAATGGTCTTCTTACTTGGATCAATATGAATTTCTTGTGAAGGAATTACTTCTTTTGGTTTTATGCTCTTTTTTTGTGTTTGTTTCTGATGACCTTGAATTACAGAATTATGGTTTTGTTTAACAGGTGCTGTTGCATGTAATGTTTCTTGCTTTGGTAAAATTTCTTCTTTAGGCAAATCTTTTGATTGTGATACTGGCACTTCTTGTGCCTCTGGTGCTGAGGATATATCTCTTTTTAGATGTGATACAGTTGGTGAATCAGATTCTTTTTGTTGAGATTCTAGTGTATCTTGAGTTGGATTTTCAGATTGCACAGATTGTGCAAAACTTTTACCTTCATATTCCTGCTCCCATTTTTTTTCAGGTTCTTGATTAGATAAATTTATCTCATTATCAGTACGTGGCCTTGTTACACTTCGAGATGTTGTATCTGAAGTAGCCATATAGGAATTGTCATTTTCTCCGCCACCATACTTATCAAAAAGATCAAGAGCATCTGATATTTCATTTTGTTCACTATCACTATCTAAGAGATGAGTTTTCTTGTTTTGTAATGTCATATATGATATTTAATATTTATTTTTATTATAAATTATTTATTTAAAAGAATTTTAAAATCTACAGCCACATCTCTCTTATCATTATTATATACTAACAAAGGATTGATATCGACTGCTTTTATTTGTGGATTTTCTGCTCCCATAAGTGCCACACTATATACAATATGTGCAATAGAATCAATATTATAATTTTCTTTACCACGAGTACCATCAAATAAAAAACCAATGTTACCTGTCCTTAAAATATGTTTTATTTCTCGTAACGTAAGTGGTTCAATATAAAAATCTATTTGTTTAAATACTTCGGTATAAATACCACCTAACCCCGCTACAATTATACCACCAAAAATTGGATCACGTTTAAATCCTATTATTAGTTCTGTTTGAATAGGTAGCATTGGTTGAACAATTATTCGCGTACCTGATTCTTGAAACTTGTTTAATAATATATCTTTGGCATTATCTAATTCTTTTAAATTATTTATTGGTAGGATTACACCACCACGATCTGTCTTATGTAATACATTTGGATTATCTACTTTTGCAACACATGGATAACTTATTTTTGTCTTAGCATCAAATCCATTTGTCACATCCCAAAATTTACTCACAGTAATTGAATATATTTTTGCAATAGCTTGACACTCTTGAAAATACAACGACGTTCTTTTTTCTATTTTATTAATAATATTTTGTACTAAATTTACTCGATTTTTTACAATGGTTTTCTGAGTAATTGCATAAGTAGTTCCTCTATTTACAAAAGAAGCCACAGCAGAAAGCGCTACCGTAGGTGATTCAAAATGCAATACGCCATTATCATTCATAAAATCAATTGCGTCGTCAACTCTTTCTCCACCAATAAATGAAGTCATGATTAATTTTTTGGTTCTTTTTTGTAAATCAACAATCATTTTTGCAATCTGATTAACGGGCGTTTGGTCTTGTGGTGTAAGAAGTACAAATACAATATCAACATTCTTATCAGCTATTAACTTTTTTATGCCAATTTCATACCTATCTAACATTGCATCACCCAAAAGATCTATAGGATTATGTACAGATGCAGCTTCTGGAAGTGCATTTATTAATGATATTTGTGTGCCTTTAGATAATTTACTCATCTCTACTCCAGTTAGACTTGCCACAATGTCTGTTGCAAGTACACCGGGTCCACCGGCATTCGTTACAATTCCAATATGTACCGGCTCTACCAAATTACCTTTATAATGTTCTCCAAACCGTACAAGTGCAAAAAATTCACTCATACTTTCTGCTCGAAGTGCGCCAACTTTTTGCAAAGCTGCACTAAATACATCATCACTACCAGCCAAAGAACCCGTATGAAGTGCTATCGCCTTTTGAGCTTCGTGAGTACGTCCAGCTTTGAGTACAATAACTTTTTTGCCATCACTGACAGCTCCTGATATTGCACTTAGAAATGATTGACCCCTATCAACGCCCTCCAAATAAAGTGCAATTACTTTTGTATTTTTATCTTTACGCAAATAATCAATTAACTCAGCCGCACCAATTTGCATTTTATTTCCAATAGAAATCACGGATGAAAAACCCAATTTTTCTTTACGTGCTTTATCCATGATAGCGACTGCAAGTGCACCTGATTGCGAAATAATAGCTGTATGTCCAATTTCCGGCAACCCCTCGGCAAATGACGCATTTAATCCAATAGCCGGCACTAAGAATCCTAAACAATTTGGACCAAGTATTTTTATATTCAAATCTTCAGCCAATGTTTTAAGTGACATCTCTCGATTATGTCCAGCAGTTCCGGTCTCACCAAATCCAGCAGATATAACTACAAAATTTTTACATATACTAGAACCATCTTTTATTACGTTTTCCACAAACTTACCAGGTACAACAATAATCGAACAGTCTATCTCTTGCCCAATATCACTAAGGGAATCATAACATTTTCTTCCTAATATTTTATTTCTCTTAGGATTTACAAAAAACACATCACCTTTGTAATTATGGGATGTAATATTACGTGCAATCATATTTCCTACCTTCCCTTTTGTGCCACTGGCTCCAACAACTGCAATTGAACGCGGATTAAACAATTGTGAAAAATTTTGTTTTTGTTTCATATAAACATTATAACACTGAATGCAATTTTTGAAAAAAAAGTAAAAATTTATAAAATAAAATTATTATTCACTAAACAATAAATAAACAATAGAAAAGCAATATTTTGTACAATGATAAATGGAATTCCCACAATAAAATACCATTTTTTAGTTTTATGCCGAAATAAATACATGCCAATGTATATTCCAACACCACCAAAAACTACTGCTATAAAAAACATCATGCCCTCTGAAATTCTTTGTGTGACAATTTTTCTTGCTCTGCTTTTATCAAACCACATTATTAAAAAAGCAATACTATTCATAAATATAAAAAATCCTATCAGAAGAAGCATGTGATCATCCATATATTTGTTATTACAATCATTTATTTTGCAAACAACTCTTTAAGTTTAGATGTCATTTGGTCATTCCAATTTGGCGGATCAGTAAGTGATATCCAACTGTCAATATAAGAATTTGCTGAAAAATGATGTCCATGACCTATCGGAGTAGTATCCACTGGAGCAGTTAGATCAAATAATATTTGGAAGAAAGTAACTACAGGCCTCCAATGCAAAAAAGGTGAAACATCTGGACCACGTTGCCCTATTAACCATTCAGGTTTTTTATAAAAAATATCTGGTGAAAAAAATGAAATTGGATCAGTTGCATGCTGAATATAAATTAAACGCATTTTTCCCCAATTAGTTTTGTAATTATTAAGATTATTATCTTCAGAAGTAAATCTAACCATGCTTCCGTCACCAAAAGTAGGCAACCATGCTGGCGAATCTATATTACGATTTTTTGTTATATCTTTGTGTAATTTATTTACAAACGGAGGACCTGCCCACAGTGCCCCATTTATAGGATCATCTATAATTTCATAGAGCTTTGCCGAATGCTCTGAACCAAAAGAACCTAAACTAAGTCCAAATAAATACAGTTTGGGACGAGAATCTCGTGGTAACGTTTTCCAGTAATTATAAATTACATGGAACATTACTTCTGACGTCTCATTTGCTCTTGTGGGTAAAAAAAGCAACGTTGATTGACTAGATAAATAGGAATATTGAACTCCTACAATTGCAGTATCGCCTCCATAAATATATTCTATAGAATCCACAGCATTTGGATCCATCCAACCAGTGCCTGTTGGTGTAGTTATTATCAGCACAGATCTATCAAAAGCATTTACACGCTTTAGCTCATTAAGTGCAAGCTTTGCACGTTCTTGTACAGTTTGAGCAGATTCTAGTCCAACATATACACGCAAAGGCTCCATTGCCGGTCGTTTTGTAAAATCACTAATATCTTTGGCAGTTGGTCCAGTTGTTACAAAATTTCTTCCTTCTCGACCCAACGTTTCCCATCTAATAAACGATTCACTACTGCCAGTTTTTAGATTATTTGTCGGCATTGTTATACCAGCATCTGTTAATTGATTTACCTTGCCAGCACTAGAATCAATTATGTTAAAAAATGTTTCAATAAATACGCCATTAACAATAGTAAAAAGTAAACTGCCAGCAATAATAATCCCAATAAAATTAGATATACGTCTAGGGATAAATTTATAAATCAATTTCATTACAAAATGAAAACTTTTCAATACTGCACGCCCAATAGAAATGAGAATAATTGCAACAATGATAAAAACTATGATAACTGTAGGTATTGATTGGTTAGCTTGCAAAATATTTTGATCCATCCCTTGGAGAATTGAATTCTGCCATATTGTCCAGTGCCCAAAAGCGTAAATAATACCCCCTCCGATAATAATGCTAAATCCAACTTGTAAATATGTAGTATATCGTCCTTTTGTCTCAGGTAATTCTAGATAACGCCACAATAAAATGAGCAACCATCCAATCCAATACCCCACAGCAAAAACAACCCCTGACAATACTCCTTGAATAAAAGGTGTACGTGGTAAAAGTGATGGTGTAAGAGAAAAGGCTACAAAAATCATAGCTACAAAAATTCCTGTAACCGAAAACTTGTTCCAGTATGATTTAAGTAATTTCTTAGCTATATTTAATATTTGCTTCATAAAAATTAAATCATGATTTATGTTTTCTTTTAGAATATTTGCGCTTTTTTCGTCTAGGATTAGATTTCTTTTTCTTTGAAACTAAATCAAGTAAGATTGGAATACCTAAAAGAAGTACCGTTTCCACTGTTTTTTGAGAAACCTTTAATTTACGTGCAATAATTTTACTCACAGGACTAATATTTTCTTTAATAAATTTATTCATTATAATTACTATTTATATGAAACTAACATTTTCCATTATATCATATGAAGTTAAGCTTTTTAT
>JALVPE010000048.1 GCA_027031945.1 Candidatus Moraniibacteriota bacterium | reverse complement strand
AAAGTTTTTGTTTGTAGTTTTATTCATAGAAAAGTGTTAGAATGTTAATATAACTTGGTTAACAAGTTATTATTAGTTATTATAGCATTTTAGCACTTTTCTGGGGATAACCCTAGATGAGTTAAATATTTATAATGTTGGGAGGTGATATATTGTGATAATTAAAAATAACTACAAAATTAGTACCCTCATCATCATTAGCACAGTTATTTTTTTGAGTGGCTGTGGACAAACTAATAATATGAGCAAAACACAAAAAACTCAAGAAACTTCAGATGCAATAACTGACATGCAAGCTGTTGATGATACCAATACGAGTGACATGAGTAAAATTTGTGCCGATTATTGTATGCAAGTTGCAAAAGATCCTGCTGTATCAAAAGTTGTATGTATGAGCTTTTGTGATGATGTTATAAAACAATGTGAAAAAAGTGATTATTCAGATGTTGCTTCCGCAAAATCTTGTATTCAATTTGGCATGCTAAAACCTCTTAGTGAGAAATATCCCTCAATTAAAGCAAGGATAAATGCCTCAAATGCTAATGCACAAAGTAATTAAGTTAAATATATACTAAAAAAATATCAGTACATATTGTCTTTATAATATGTACTGATATTATTTATAAATTCTAATTAGCTATATAAAGATGGACCAGTGATTTGAGTTTATGTGATATAGTTAAGGAAGGTCTGCAAAACTCCAAATTAGCAGAATTTTCAAAATTTAGTCGAAAATCATTTTCTCTTGAAATGCTTTATAGTATAAGGCTTTTCAAGAAAAAAGATTTGCAGACAAATTTTGGAAATTATGATTTTTGTGAGTTTTGCAAACATTCCTTAAATAAGATTCCCGCCTTTGCCCCGTACCAAGACGACACAAGGGCTATGCGGTAATGACAATGTTTTTAAATGACAAATTATATTATTAAATGAAACAAAAAATTGCTTTACAAATTTTGAAAGATCACAATAATGTTTTCCTCACAGGTGCGGCTGGAGCAGGGAAGACTTTTTTGCTTAATAAATATATTGAGTATTGCCATAAAAATGATATTAAAGTTGCTGTTACTGCTTCTACTGGTATTGCAGCTACGCATATTGGTGGGCGCACTATTCACTCTTGGTCTGGCATTGGTATTGCTGATAGCATGGAGGCAAAAGAAATTGCTAAACTTCTCAAACGACCTGATTTTTTGCATAGGTTTCGCAGTACGAATGTGCTCATAATTGATGAAATTTCTATGATTCATGCTCGTCAGCTGGATCTTATAAATAAAATACTTCGAACTGCCAGGGGAAACTGGGAACCTTTTGGTGGGATGCAAGTTGTGCTTTCTGGTGATTTCTTTCAACTTCCTCCAATTGCCAAAAATCGTGATGAGCAAGTTAAGCTTGTATATGAATCACAATCATGGAAAGAGATGAGGATTAAAATCTGTTATTTAAGTGAGCAATATAGACAAGATGAAGATACACTTTTGCAAGTGCTTTCAGATATTCGCTCAGGTAGTGTAGATGAAAATACAACGGAACTACTAAGGGATGCATTTGAACGTACTCTGGAGGATCATATTGAACCTACGAAATTATTTACTCACAATGCAAATGTAGACATTATAAATAATAAAAAATTACAAAAAATTGACGGAAAGGAAATCGGCTATACAATGATTTCAGATGGTGTGGAGCAAGTGATTTGTGCTTTACAAAACAGTTGTTTAGCGCCACAAGAATTATTACTCAAAGAAGGTGCACTTGTTATGTTTGTGAGAAATAATTTTGAAGAAGGTTATGTCAATGGCACAACAGGCACTGTAATAGATTTTACAGATGATGAATTTCCTATAGTAGAAACATTTGATGGTGAGACTATCACAGTATATCCAGAAAAATGGAAAATTGAAGAAGAAGGGAAGACGCTTGCGGAGATTGAACAATTACCCTTGAGGCTTGCTTGGGCTATTACTGTACACAAAAGTCAAGGAATGACACTAGATGCAGCAGAAATAGACCTTTCTCGCTCATTTGAGTATGGCATGGGTTATGTAGCACTCTCACGTGTCAGAACACTCAAAAATATGAAATTATTAGGCATAAATGATGTGGCACTTCAAGTTAATCCAGAAATATTAAAAGCTGATAAAAGATTTCAAAAGGAAAGTAAGCTTGTAGAAAAAAAGTACAAAAAATAAAAATGTAGTGGATAGACATGTCTATCCACTACATTTTTTAGACTTGGAAATAATCTATTCAGTGACAACACTAACAAATTTTCTTTTCTTTAGCTTTCCCGTGAAGTCTCTTACTTTTTTATCCATGAACTTTACTGTCCCGATAGCTGTTGAATAAATAGTATCATCTTCACCAAGTTTGACATTTTCTCCGGGATGAATTTTTGTGCCACGTTGACGTACTATTATGCTACCAACTTGCACTTTTTCAGAATCGTAAACCTTTACACCAAGTCGCTTTGATATTGAATCACGACCCAGTCTTGTGGATCCACCGGCTTTTCTATGTGCCATACATTAAAAGTTAAAAAGTTATTTAAAGAGAAAAACAACAAGGTCTTTCCTAATTTTTTATACTATGATATTATAACTAAAGAATCCCATATTGTCAATATTGGATTGTAGGAGAGAGGAGGATTTGTTTTGATTGATATTGTTTATGTTGAATTTGAAAGAGTTATACATAAAGTTGAAAAAAATAATAACTGAGGGGTTTTTAGAACACGAACAATCTTTTATATATTTTGTAGGAATTGTTATTGTTGCTAGTCTGAGTTTTGTATTTGGAATACTTAAAGGTGTTGGATTATCTCAAAAACCCATTACTGTAATGCGACCTCAAAATCCTCCGGTAGTTATTACAAAGGAATGCGAAGTACAAAACACTGTTTTGAAACAAAAAGATTGTGTATATGTGGGGAGTGTAAAAGGTAAAAAATATTATCCACCCTCATGTTCTTACGCAAAGAAAATTTCAAAAGAAAATTTACGTTGTTTTACTTCGGATGAAGATGCAATTAAAAAAGGTTATGAAAAATCGACATCTTGTTAATAAAACTTAAATATTAAAATTAAATAAAGTACTATGAATGCCAAAAAAACATGCATTATCAATCTGGGAGGTTCATTAATTGTTCCTGATAAAATTAATGTTGATTTTTTAAAAGAATTTCGTGCTCTTATTTTAAAACAAATCGAAAAAAATAATAGAAGATTTCTTTTTATTACAGGTGGTGGACGAACAGCTCGTCGTTATGCTAATGCGGCACAGTTAATTTCCGCAGATGTAAAAGATGAAGATAGGGACTGGTTGGGAATTCATGCAACACGTCTTAATGCACACTTAATTCGTACAATTTTTCGTGATTATGCACATCCTCGTATAAATACTAATCCACATGATCTAGAGGATTTTTTTCAATGTAAAAATCCTATAATGATTGCTGCCGGGTGGCGACCTGGATTTTCAACAGATTATGATACCGTACTATTAGCTAGATATCTTAATATTAAAAAAGTTGTAAATTTATCAAATATTGATTATGTATATGATAAAGATCCCAGTAAATTTCCAGATGCGCAAAAAATAGAAGAAATGTCTTGGAAAGAATTTCGTAAAATCAACACAAGCGAATGGAGTCCTGGTCTAAGTGCTCCATTTGATCCGGTTGCTGCTGCATATGCAGAAAAAGAAGACTTGGAAGTTGTAACACTCAATGGTGCAAATTTAAAAAATCTGGATGCTTATATGGAGGGTGAAAAATTCCATGGAACACTTATAAAAAATAATTGATAAAATTTATTATAAAAGACTTATTGCTTTAGAGTATATTGGTCTTTTTAAAATCAAGATGTTGTGTTAGAGTAGGGTGGGCTATAATAGTTTTTTACAACTAAATTGTGGAGGAAAAAAATGAATATTATAGTAGTGCCTTTGTCAATAAATGATAGTCAGGATGAATTACAAGATTTATTTGAACAGTTGACAGACAATCCATCTTTTAATGTAAAACTTTTAGTAACAGCTACGAATTGCTATTGTGCTGTTATAAAACAAGAGGGAAGGATAGTTTCATTTGGAGCATTAAGCATATATTTCGTGCCAGATAAAGGATATGTGGGCACGATTCAGAGTTTAGTAACTCATAAAGACTATCGTAAATGTGGATTTGGAACTGCAATATTAATTTATTTGGAATCTAAAGCTAAAAGATTAGGATTGGTAAGAATAGAACTTACAAGTAATCCTAAACGAAAAAATGCTAGAAAGTTATATGGTACATTGAGATATATAAAATCTGATACTAATGTTTTCTATAAAGATTTGTAATAAAAAGATATAGTAGGAAATGTACTATAAGGCATCAAATATGTGTAATATATAATGTTTGATGCCTTTATTAAAAAATATAGTATGTCGCACAATGTATCTTATGCGACATTGACATCAAAAAATACTATAAGAACACTACAGTTTGCTTATATTTTAACTTTTTTGATTCTTTATTATATAATAAATTTATTTATGAAAAATAATAAAAAATTAATTTTATTTTAGACATTTTTGCAAAATTTTTAGCAATAATAGACATTACTTTTTTATTACAAATAACCCCATAAAACAACTCCTAATGGTTTGTGTAATTTTAATGGCACTGATGTATTACTTTTTCTCTGCAATGACATTACAAGAATCTCCTGAGGCGTTTTGTGTAAATTTAGTGGTATGTAGGTATTACTTTTTTTACACGTTTTATCTTGCCGTTATTTGATTTTTGTACAATATCTTAATATTATATCAATTTTGGAAAAATAAGTATAAAAAATTTGTTTTTTGACAATACCAAAGTTTTAAATATAATTTTT
>JALVPE010000047.1 GCA_027031945.1 Candidatus Moraniibacteriota bacterium | reverse complement strand
CAAAAAGAATGATTTGTCGTCTATTTATAAATGGTTGGTAATCGCCTTGTTGGCGATAATTGCCGGCTTGTTGGGGTGGATGGCAAAAAATAAAATGGCCAACAAAAAAGACAATGAAGTTAAGGAGGTAAATAAAGAAAATGAGAGTGGCAAAGCAAAAGAAAATAAAAAAGATAAAGAGGGCGAGAAAAAAATCAAAAAATAGATAGCGGTTTTAAAGCATAATTTATTTTTAACATTAGGAGCAGGAGATATTTATCAAGTGTATAATTTATTGTAGTGGACAGTCATGACTGTCCACTACATTTTGGAGAAACTATATGGATTTTGAAAAATTATCACAACAAAATATAGATGAATTAGCAGAAAATGAATTGGCTGATAGTTTTGAAAGGGAAGAATTAATTGAAAAACAATTTGAAAAACCAGTTAAATTATATCGCGGAATGCGCGCGTTGGGCGTAGAAGAATTTGATCCGATGTTTAATATAAAGCATAGAGATAAAAATGAAGGTCCGGTTATTTTTGCTACTCCAGATAAGGCTTTTGCTTCAATGTTTCTTGTACCAGAAGCTGATGATAGCTGGTCGATTAAGGGAAGATTTGGAAATGTATATTATATGGTTATTGCTGATAGAGAGCGATACAAAAAATTTGATAAAGGTGGTAGTATTTACGAAATTGAAGATCTAGATGATTTTTATTGTGATAAGAATAAAGGAATGGGTGATTGTGAGTGGGTTAGTAAAAAAATAGTTAAATCTTCAAAGGAACAACGATACAGTAGTGCAATTGAAGCAATGATTAAAAATGGAGTGAGGGTATATTTTGTTGACAATGAAACTTTTATAAAGATAAAAAACTCACAAGATCATGGACTAAATATTTTGAGTAATATGCGTTTTGAAAATAAAAAAGAAATTAATTAAAAAATCTATACGCACCTGTGTAGGTTTGCATGGGAGTGAGTTGCTTAACTCACATTAGAAGATTGCGAGACATTTCCTCCAGAAGTAAGTCAAATTCACAATCTAACTCTTCCATGTATCGCTCATAAGCGAACATTTAAGTATGTGATTTGAGAAATATTGTAAAACAACAACACTCAATGATAGCACATTATTTAGATTTTGTCAAGACTAGGCTACTTAGGTATTTATTGCTATATTTAAGTTAAATAAATTAAATACATAAAGTTTTTATGCTAAATATAAAAGAAAATATATCACTCAAAGAATTTACAACTTTTGATATTGGTGGTCCGGCTCGGTATTTTGTAGAGGTTGAGAGTTTAGAGGATATTGAGGAGGCTATAGCATTTGCAAGGGAGAAAAATATTGAATTTTTTGTACTTGCTGGGGGAAGTAATATTTTGTTTTCTGATGATGGTTTTGATGGACTTATTATCAAAATGTCTATTAAATCGATGACATTACAAGGAGGTGAAATGATGTGTGGTGCCGGTGTGGATCTTATGGATTTGCTTATGTTTGCTTCGGAAAATAGTTTGAGTGGTGGAGAAAATTTAACTGGTATACCCGGAAGTGTAGGTGGAGCAATTCGTGGAAATGCAGGGGCCTTTGGCACAGAAATGAAAGATATTGTCAAAGAAGTATATGCACTCAACTTAGATTCAGGAGACACTGTTATTATGAATAATGAGAAATGTGAATTTGCTTATCGCAATAGTTTTTTTAAGAAAAATCCTCACTATATTATTATTAGTTGTATGCTTACTTTTACAAAGGGTAAGATAAAAGATATTGAATTGGCAATGTACAATACTATAGCAAAGAGAAATAGTAAGCAAATTCAAGGAATTAAAAGTGCTGGTTCATTTTTTATAAATCCAACAGTGGATGAAAAAATACAAAAAATGTTTGAAAACGACACTGGTAAAAAATCTCGCAAGGGACGTGTGCCAGCCGGATGGATTTTGGAAGAGTGTAATTTATTAAAAAGACGTATCGGAGATATTCAAGCAGGAATTCAACATGCAAATTATTTTATAAATATGGATGAGGGTACAGCTGAACAGGTTATGGAATTATCGGCACTGGCAAAAACTCGCGCACGTGATAAATTTGATGTACAATTGAAAGAGGAAGTGGTGTTAGCCGGTTTTTGATTAGCCACTTAATCATTACTAAATAACGCTATTTATTAACAGATAAATTAATTACTAATATATTGAGAATTATGAATATAGAATATTATCATAAAAATATTGAACCACTTGGAAGTGCTACTAGAGATTATATTGAAGAAAAATTAAATTCAATTGAAAAGTTAACAGATATACGTGATATACGTGTAGAAGTGAGCCAAAGAAAAGATGGTGAATTTTATTTGAATGTTTCAGTTCGTTCTAAAAATGGCTCTGAATATCGTGCAGAGCAAAAGAGTCAGACTGTAAATGCGTGCATTGATATTATAGAGGAAGAATTAAAAACACAGATTCGTCGTGATACAAAAAAGGCACGTGATTTACAAAGGCGAGGTGGACGTTCAATTAAAAAGAAAATGACGATTGATGAAGATGCAAGGTTTTAAAGAATGATTTTAGGAGAAATATAATATGAGTAAAAAAAATGAAGTTACGACAAGAGCACTTTCAGGTTTTATGGAGTTGTTGC
Organism: Candidatus Moraniibacteriota bacterium; assembly: GCA_027031945.1. Lineage (GTDB taxonomy): Bacteria > Patescibacteriota > Minisyncoccia > Moranbacterales. The sequence goes on along the minus strand of JALVPE010000047.1, from coordinate 2,253 downwards.
CGCAAGAGCAAATTGCATTTAATAATATGTTAGATATTATTCGGAATACTTATGAAACATTTGGATTCGTACCAATTGATACACCAATTTTGGAACGTTTCGGTACATTACTTGCAAAGGCTGGTGGAGAAACAGAAAAACAAATTTATCAGTTTACAAAAGGCAAGTCTGAATTAGCAATGAGATTTGATTTAACAGTGCCACTATCGCGTTATGTTGTAGAACATTACGGAGATTTGACATTTCCATTTAGAAGGTATGCTATTGGAAAAGTTTTTCGTGGTGAGCGCGCACAATCTGGGAGATTTCGAGAGTTTTATCAGTGCGATATTGATGTAATTGGCAATGAAGTTCTTGATTTAAGATTTGATGCGGAAATTCCCAGTGTAATTTATACAATTTTTAGAGAATTTGGATTTGATGCATTTACGATTCGTGTAAATAATCGTAAAATTTTCAATGGTTTGTTTGAGGGATTGAATATTGATGAATTTAGGGTTGATATAATGCGTTCTATTGACAAATTAGAAAAAATTGGTCGCAATGGTGTAGAAAAAGAATTGAATAAATTAGGAATTGTTTCAGAAAAAATTATTCGAATTTTCGATTTTCTTAATATTAAGGGTAATTCTCAAGAAATATTAAATGCATTAAAGCAATTAGATATCACAAATGAAAAATTTGATGAAGGAATTGAAGAATTGAGTAAAGTAGTGGATATGATGAGACAATTTGATATACCTGAAAAAAACTTTGCCATAGATTTAACAATTGCACGAGGTCTAGATTATTATACAGGCACAGTTTACGAAACTCAATTAGATGAATATCCCGAGATTGGTTCTGTGTGTTCTGGTGGCAGGTATGATGATTTAGCAAGTACATATACAGATAGGAAGTTGCCTGGAGTGGGAATTTCTATTGGACTTACACGACTTTTTGATCAATTACGTAGTAGAGATTTAATAAATATTGATTTTGTTACAAAAACAAAGGTTTTGGTAGTGCCTATGACAGAAGATATTAAGCAGAGTGTTTCTATAGCAACTGTTTTGCGAAAGAATAATATTTCTACTGAAATCTCATTTGTTGAAGGAAAATTGAAAAAGAGATTGACATATGCAAATAAAAAGAAAATACCATTCGTGATTTTTATTGGTGAAGATGAAATTGAAAAAAAAGTTTATATGTTAAAGGATTTTGTAAACGGCACACAAGAGATTTTGAGTAGAGAAGATTTATTACAAAAATTAAAAAGAGCATTGTAGAGCCTATCGGTAATTAATCAATACATAAGTAGATGGTGAATTGAAAAGTATTAATTTTTAGGATGATGAGTTTTGGCTCTAGACCATCAAAACCATGTTAATATAGCTACATGACCTTTGATAGAGCTAAAATATTACAATATAAGATTAAAAAATAATTAAGTGTTTTGTTTAGATTTAACAGCTACTCAAACAAGTAAATTGTTAGAATTAAATCGCAAAATAATTAATAAATATTATTTAGATTTTCGTAGTGCGATAGCACTACATCAGCATTATGCATTATGAATTTGAAAAATTTGTTGGTAAAGTAGAGTTAGATGAAAGTTATTTTGGAGCAAGGAGAATTAGAGGGTTTCAGGGTAAATTAAAAAGAGGTAGAGGAACGCAAAAACAACCAGTCTTTGGAATTTTTGAAAGAAATGATAGAGTAGTACAATCATTTATTCTGATGGTTGGAGAGGATACAATGGACTTGTATCAGTTGGATATGATAAACATTACAGAGTACATCATGGTAAAAATGAATTTTCAAAAGGAAACGGAGTGCATATTAACGGCATTGAATCTTTCTGGTCATTTACAAAAAGACGACTAGTACGATTCAATGGTGTTAAAAGATATCTCTATTTACACCTCAAAGAATGTGAATGGAGATGAAAGAGAAATGAGAAAGAATTAGAGAATTGAAAGGTTGCTAAAGTTTTTAATATGAATTGATATTTTTTTCTCTAGAATTAAAGTTCCTTGCAAAAACTCTTTATTTTATCTGTGCTTTTAATATGTGTTGTATTTATTGTGATATTCATGCACACAGTTATATGTCTACAAATATCATAAATGATATCTCTTTGAGGTATCATCTTGCATTGGAGAAGACTATCGTAGTATTTTCCAATCCTAAGATGTCCGGAAATTATGTTTTACAATAATGCTGATATTTTTAAATTAATTGATTAAATTTTAATATTTTTAAATAATTTTT
>JALVPE010000046.1 GCA_027031945.1 Candidatus Moraniibacteriota bacterium | reverse complement strand
ATTGTCAATAGTGAAAAAATGTTTTAAAAATGATATACTTATCTCATAAATATGAAAATTATATCAATTTCAGGACTGGATGGATCCGGTAAATCAACTCAAATACAATTATTACAAGAATACTTTGAAAATAATAACAAAAAAGTATTCTATTTTCATGCTGTCGAGTTTTCTATTGCAAACATAATAGCCCGTAGAGACACATCGCGATGCGTCTCTATATCACAATGTAGTGGACGGGCATGCCCGTCCACTACAAAAGATGTGACAAAAGCATCATGGTTCAAAATTCAACTACGCAAAGTTGCGCTTTTTATTGATATTTTTCGTTTTAAATCACTTGTCAAAAAATTAGAAGAAAAAAATTACGATTATATACTCACTGATAGATATTTTTATGATATGATTGTAAACATTGCCTATTTATCAAAAAAACAATACATTCCATTTTTCTTTTCAAAAATTACTGTTCCTGATCATAAATTTTATTTATCAGTTGAGCCTGATAATATAATGAGACGAGATAACCCACCCTCTCAAGGATTACAGTATTTGCAAGACAAAAAAGAATTATTTGATAAATATAATAAAATATTTAAACTGACAAAAATTGATGGTAATCGTGACAAACAAGCAATATTTGAGGAAATTAAATCATTGATTTAACCCCCCCCTTCTCCCTCTGGGGGAAGGTGCCCGATATTTATCTGCCGATGAGGTAGAGGGCGGATGGGGGCGTGCAAACCTTCCTCAAACATTAAATCATTATAAATTAAAATTTCATTTGAAATTTAAAATTATTCATAAATATGTCCAAACTAAAAACATCATTTATAATATTAGCAGTAGCAGAATTTATTTATAATATCTCTAGCTATGTCGTTAATATGGGGCTTGGGCGTATGCTTGGTGTGGCTGATTATGGACGTTACAGCCTCGTAATTGGTTTTACGACTATGATAATTCTTCTTGCTGGTCGTTCCATCCCAACTGCCATGATGAAACGCATCAGTGAAAATCTCGGGAATTGGGCTCGCATACGAGCAATTCGCAAAAATGCAGCAATACTCCAAATTATCATAATATCTTCACTTACTGCTATATTTTTTGTGTTAGCACCTGTTATTGCTGAAGCTTTTAACGACTCAAGTCTTACGCCATTATTTAGACTGAGTGCATTTGTTATTCCTGCATTTGCTATTTCATCTTTTCATGTATTATACTTCAACGGATTAAAATATTTCAAAGCAATGACAACTATGAAAATTGCTCGTGGTATATTTCGTATTGCGTGGATTGTAGGACTTGCTTATTTTATAGGATTAAATGGTGCAATTTATGGCTCAATACTTGCACCATTGAGTGTTTTTGTAGTTGCCATAATCATTGAAATGTTTTTTATCAAGGCAGAAGAAGACGAACACACGCAAAAAGTAAAGACGCATTGCAATGCGTCTCTACACGATGACAAAAATAGTAATACATCCAAAGAAAAATATTCTTACAAAAAAATACTTACTTATGCTGGTGGATTTATATTGTTCTTGGTTTTTTACGAATTTTATATCCGTGCAGATATGTATCTTATCAAAGCGATAACACACAGTGACACAAACACTGGACTCTATAATGCAGCATTCACCATTGCTCTCATTCCCTACTATGTGATGTTTGCACTCACTTTTATACTTTTCCCTACTATGTCAGATCTCGCAAAGAAAAAAGATCATGCTCAAATTCAAGATCTACTCAAAAAAGTTATTCTTTTTCTTTTTGCAATTTTAATACCTTCTGCAATAATCATGGCTTTGATGCCAGAATTTCTCATTACAATGTTTTTTGGTGATAAATTCTTACCAGCAGCCCCCTTAATACCATATTTGCTCGGTGGTACTATATTTATAACAATATTTTTTGTACTTGCATCAGTGTTTAACGGCGCAAATATGACACGAGTGTCAGCCAGCATCACCGCCATAGCACTCATCGGAGGAATTAGTGCAAACATACACTTTCTACCTGTTTACGGCTTACAAGCAACTGCAATAACTTTTTCCTGCACTGCCACATTTATGGGCATTACTGCACTGATTTTTATGTATTTAAAATTTTTTAAAAGCAAATCAAATTATTAAAAATTTCATTGTAGAGACGTAATTAACATACCCGCCGGTAAGTAAGTTGCGTTTCTACTGCAAAAAATCCCTCAACTTTTCAAAAGCAAATTTCCTCATACTGATTTTATTTTTTTCTTCTTTACTCATCTGAGCAAAAGTTTTTTCTTGTCCATTAGGCACAAAAATTGGGTCCCAACCAAAATTAGTATTTCCTTGAGGTTTTACAATTTTACCCTCAATTACTCCTTCAAAAAAATTGATATTTCCTTCACTATCACTATATCCCACTACTGTTTTTGCAATTGCATTGTAATTGTCATATTTTTGTGCAATATCATAAAGCCCTTCATTTCCAATACTTTTTTCAAACCATTTAATAAGCGGACCCGGTAATCCATTTAAGCAATCTAGATACAAAGACGTGTCTTCTACAACTAAATTACCTTTGTGATGTTTTTGGGCTTCTTTTAACTTTGCTTTTATAACTTCCTTTGCATCTATCTCTTGAATTTCAGGCAAATCAATATCTAATTGTTTTAAATTTGGAATAAATTTTTGAACTTCCTTAAATTTATTCACATTTCCCGTTATAAATTGTATTTTCATAATCAATTTTCCTAAAAAACAAAAATATGTCATTCCTGCGAAGGCAGAAATCTTTCTATAAAATTATCAATACACTGCTTGATAGATTCCTGCCCCGCCTACCGGACAGGCAGGCTTCGCAGGAATGACACAAACTACTGAATCTTATAAATAACACTAACACTTGAAGTAAATTGATTCTCCCCTGTTGGCACAACTGCATCTGCTACTGGTGCCATATTTTCTGAAGTATAAGAGCGTTTTGTCATAGGAAGTGACTCCATATTATTATCATTTCCATACTCATCATATCCCACGACATTACCAAGTGACACACCCAAATCTTTCGCAATCTTTTTTGCTTTTTCTTTCGCATCTTTAATCGCATCACTACGCAATTGTCCCTTTATTGCATCTGTATCATCCACATAAAAAGTAAGTCGTGATACATTATCAACTCCTGCAGTATTCACAGTAGCTAATACATCGGAAGCCTTATTTATATTACGAATAACGACTTTAATATTTTGAGTCACGCGATAACCTTCAAACTTTTGTTTGCCATCATTATATGAATAGTCTGGATAAACATCATAATTTGTCGTTTTAATATCTTTTTGTTCTATTCCAACTGTTTTTAGTTGGCTAACAAGTTCAGAGATCCTCTTATTTACCGAATCCATAGCTACATCAGTAGTAGGTGCTTTTTTTGTGATAGAAAATGAAACTGATGCAGTATCCGGTTTAGCAAAAGTTTCTGCAGTTCCCTCTACTGCAATCGTATTTTCCATATCTGAATTGTTATTTATTGTCACATCTCGATTTGAAAAAACCAAGTATGCCATCATAACAAAAATTCCTACGAGGAATATATTCGTCAAAGTTGTTGATTTTAATTCCATATATTTTTTATTATTTAATTATGTAACTTAAATATACCACAAAACAAAAACTGTACACAAATTGTATACAGTTTTATAATTTATTTACCCAATTGTTTTCTTAATTGCTTATATCTTTTATATCCATGATACTTTCTATACTTTTTATATTCCATAAATTCTATTGGATTTAAAATTTCTTCAGCTTCTGATGTTGACAAATGTTTATACTGTTTATATAAATTATGCATTTGCAAATATTTTGCAAAATCCTGTTTATTTCCTTTTTTTAATGTCTTGATTTGCCTATAATATTGTTTTGCACTTGCATTTTTGTATTTTTTCTTATAGTGATTATATTTTTGTTTAACTGTTCCACTTATTTCATCCTTATCTTTTAGAACTTTTGCGTCACTTGAATCTGTTGGTTTTTCAGAATCACCCGAACCATCATCTTCTGAATCACTACAAGAATATCCATATCCATATCCGCCACCGCAATCATAACCATAGCCATAACCAAAACCAAATACAGAAATAGGTGCTAGAAATCCAATCCCATACATAACTACAAACATCAATAAAAAACTTGTAGCATAAATCAAAAAATTCTTCATACTTTTAATATAACTATTTACTATTTCAGTATAACATATTTTTATTTTTGTATAAAGACAAAAACAGAAACTTTATCTTCATCCCCTGTTGTAAAAATCTCCTCACCTAAATCTGTAATATCATCCCAAATATCAAATTTCATACGACGTACAGACAATGAATCCAAAACAACATATACATCCCCTTTTTTTCTTAAACTTTCAATTTTATCCATACCTGTTTTTTTACCCTTACCACTAAGTTTTTTTGCACCAGAATGAAAATCTCGACTATTTAATAAATTTGTTTCATCTTCTCTACCGGTCAATGACCATGGTATTACATAATCAGCTTTACCTAAATAAATAATATCTATATATGGATTTGGTGAAATAATGGTATCATCTGGATCAAAACCACTCACTTTAATTGCATTATATGCAGAATTGTAATCTGGTTGTGGTGTATAATACTCCAATCCATAATGTTTATTAGGTAATAATATCATACCTTGATGCATTCTGATTCCTAAAATTATTAAACTAACACCCAAAAAACTACTAATGAATACACCATACTTGACTTTAAATGAAATACAATACAAAAAAGCAATTGTGTATAAAAATAAAAAAGGTGTAATCATAAGCAAATATCGTTTTTCAGATACAAAAATATTTTTAGGAGAAAGATCACCGTACACCAGTCCCCTGCTATGAAGTTCCGCCAATATATTCGATAACTTCTTTAAAATCCTCAATCTTTTCTTCAACCCGCCAGTTTCAATCCACCAGTTTTCACTACTAGTTGGCCTTAACAGGTTCTCTAGCGGGATCATACCTGATGCCATTTCCATTATATAACCTAAAT
>JALVPE010000045.1 GCA_027031945.1 Candidatus Moraniibacteriota bacterium | reverse complement strand
AAATCAACATTTCACAAAGTCGTACTTCATGCAATTGTGATCTAATATTCTTTTGTAATTGTGTAAAAGTTATATCTAAATTTTTCTTTGCAACCTTTCTGACATCTGGCACACGCACACCCATAAAAATATCTCCTTCACCATACTGTCCTTTGCCAGTTTTAAAAAACCACTCATTGGTTTTTTTACGTTCAATTGAGGCGTATTTTTGTAACTCATTTTTTAAATTAATCTCTTTCATCTTTTGAGAGCTGTTGCCTTGTTAATTCAGTTATATTTTCTAATAAACACGCAATAGTAACAGGTCCTACTCCTCCGGGAACTGGTGAAATGATAATATCTCTATCGCTACAACCACTAACATCAACATCTCCGACAGTTTTGTCACCATCTTTGCTGATACCTCCGTCTATTACAACAGTATTATCACTTATATAATCGCAAGATATAAAATTCTTTTGACCACATGCCGTTACAATAATATCTGCCTCATTTAATATTGTTTGCTCTTTTGTATTCAACCGTTTCTTATTTATACAAGATATAAATTTAACCTCAGCTCCTTCCACTGCAAATGCATGTGTCATTACTTTGTCAAAAATATCACTTTTTCCAACTATTACAACTTTTTTATTTTTCACACTACTTACTTCAGAATCAATCAAATCCATAATTGCATGCGGAAAAACTGGATACACACACAATTCATTATTTATAAATTTTTGTTGATTAACTTTATGAAATCCATCAACATCTTTTTTTGGATCTATTAAACTAACAATTTCATCTGCATCTAGGTGTTTTGGCAAAGGTAATTGCACTATAATTCCATGTGTATCAATATCATTATTTAAAAATTCAATAGCACTTTGAAGCTGTGCTTTTGAGACGTCCTTATCAAATGTATATTTACGCAATTCAACCCCAACACCTTTTGCAGCCTTTTCTTTCAACTTTACATATAAATGTGACGCATCATCATCACCTACCAAAACTACAGCTAACGCTGGCTCAACTTCTAACTTATCAACAGTTTCTTTCACTTGTGTTAATTTATTTGCCGCTATTTTTTTACCATCAATTTTTTTCATAATTATTTTAAACTAAATTGTTTTAATAATTTTTTATTAGTGCCGTACTTTCCTAATTCAAAAACACCAATTCTATCTACAGTAAACGAAAAATCATGTTTTGGCAAGGTCTCAATATTAAGATCTCCATTACTGTCAAATTTAGAAAATGTAATATGTGGTAAATTATTATCCCAATCATCAGAAGTTTTTGTACAATTATTTCTTTTTAAAATTTTCAAAACCGCTTCATATATAGATAAAATGTTCTCATCCAGTTTGAATGAGGTATCTACCCAACCTGAATTTATCCTATAGCCAGATTGACTTATATCAAATGGTTGTATATTACTCAATTCTACTTCAAGTTCTTGTACAACATTATCAAAATCTTTTGCGGAGGAGCATTCAAAATGTGCAATTGTGATATGAGGAAAATTATTTTGTGTGCCCAACACAAAAATGCCCCCACTTTTTGCAACAAATTTACTCATCTCAATTGCCTTATCACGTACATCATCTGGCAAACTAATA
>JALVPE010000044.1 GCA_027031945.1 Candidatus Moraniibacteriota bacterium | reverse complement strand
ATGAATGTTATGATAGTTGTTATGATAATTGTGATAGTCAATTGTGTATTGTAGGATGTGAAGAACAATGTAGAATACAAAACAATAATTTTTTTGAACCAGACAATACAAAAGTAGTTTTACAAAACAATTGGTATGGAAATGAACTTGGTCCCAGTTCTTGGAATTATCAAGTACAAGGAGTAGGAGAAAGAGTTATGGGAACCCTTACAAGAGACATTGATGATTATAGAGGTTCACCTGATTTTGCTTCAAGTGTATTGTTTCTTCCCGGAGCAAAAGCAAGTAAATTGTATAATGGAAGTAATCAAGTATGGCCTCCAACTCCAAATGGAGATGATTACAAGGATTTATTATTAGATAAAGATGGGAATAGTATTGAAGATATTACTACTGATGAACCAATTAGTGAAGTAGTATTTCCCGGTCCTTTTGGTTTAAATATATACAAAAGTTTTATAAATGATTTAAGAGATTTAAAATCAAATAGAATAATAAAAGATTACTCACTTTTTGCATATGATTGGCGTAAACCTGTAAATGATATAGCACATATTGGCACAAAATATAGAAATGGAATAATAAAAAATCCAATAGCGCAGATTGAAAATTTAGCAAGCACTTCAACAAGTGGAAAAGTAACAATAGTAGCACATTCAAATGGAGGACTTCTAACAAAAGCAATAATGCGAGAATTACAAAACAGAAATGAACAGGATTTAATAGATAACATAATATTAGCAAGTTCACCACAAATGGGAACACCAAAAGCAATTCTCACAATGCTTTATGGCTATGAAGAAAAACCAAAATATACTTTTGGATTCATAACAGATGCAGAAGCTAGGCAAGTAGTACAAAATATGCCAGCAGCATATGGATTATTGCCAACTGAAGAATATTTTGACAGAGCAGACTATTCAATTATTGATTTTGAATCAGAAAACACTGAATACAAAAAATACAAAGATGCTTATGGAGACAATATAGACAATTACGAAGAATTTAGAGATTTCCTACTTGCCAAAAAAGACAACAGACAAAAACCAGATAAAGATGACACAGATAAAGAAAATATTTTAAATGAAAAACTCTTTGACAAAAACACACAACTTCAAGAAAGTTTAAGTAATTGGATACCGCCACAAAATGTAAATCTTATTCAAATTGGCGGTTGGGGATTGGATACTATAAAGGGAGTTAATTACAATGAAAAACTACATGAGGATTGTGCATATAATATGTGGGGAGTATGGTCATGTATAACGACAGACTATTATGACACATATTATGAGCCAATTTATACAATAGATGGAGATGAAGTTGTTGTGACACCTAGTTCTCTCATGCTTTCAAATTCTCAAAATGTTGAGAGGTATTGGTTGGATTTGTTTATGGTTGGATATAAATTTAGAAAAGATAGAAAACACGCAAACATCTTAGAAGTAAAACAACTCCGAGACCTAATCTCAAACATAATAACAAAACACAAAACACCCGAAGAACTACCAAAATATATTACCAGAAACAGACCAAATGATACAGAAGCAATAGAGAATAGTAAACACAACGCAACAAGAATAAGAATGTCTCTATACTCACCCCTAGACATTCACCTATAC
>JALVPE010000043.1 GCA_027031945.1 Candidatus Moraniibacteriota bacterium | reverse complement strand
TACTTATATTATCTCCATATTCTGTTCTCAAAACTTTTAAAATCTTACTTGCCTCATCCTTCGTTTTATTTAATTTAATTTGAACAAAGGAATTAGCATTTTCTGCTATCCTTTTCTTTAGACCGGATTTTTCAAAAGAACCTCCCTTAAAATTATAAAGAGTTCCGTCCATATCAAATATAATCAACCTATTTTTTAATGACTTATTTTTCGTATATTCCATTATTATTGTTTTATGAATTAAATTATATGTAGTGGACAGTCATGTCTATCTACTACAATGCTCCTTACTTAAAGCAAAATCTTAATAGGTTTCAAATTAATTTTTCTATTACTTCCATTTATCTTAAAAGAGCATGATATTGTTAAATTTTCCTTAGAAATATCTTGTCAGGCCGTTCGCGACATGTCCAACAAAACATTTCCAAGCACAAAAAAACCCTTCTAGGAAGGGATTGAGTATTTTTACAAGTATATTTTATATATAAACGAAAACATAAACCAATCTCTTCCTAAAAGAGTTGGCTATGTCGCCAAATATTATTTTGTATAATTTCTTTATTCATAGTTATTTATATTTATAGCACATCTAAAATATTTGTCAAATCCAAATTTAATACAATATTGACAACGATACTTTAAAATGCTATTACTGTTATAAATTACAGTAACTTAACAATAAATGCTAACATAATTTAAAATGGAGAAAATCATGAGTGCAGTTATGAAACCTTCCCTCAAACAAATGATGCAAGATATGGAAACTGTACGAAAATATTTCAACGTTATAGTTCATAAATATAACGACCTAAGAAATAGTTTTGCAAGACTTGAAAGACGTTCTACTAATAATGGAATCGATATTTTAACTGTTGATGAGAGTTTTCCAAATATAGCAGCTGACCTTGATTTTATTGCGATAGAACTACGTAACATAAAATCAAAATTGATTCCAAAATTAGAACAATTGGCCTATTTAGAAGCTCACACGGAAGAGAGTGCTACAAAATTACAAAATGATCACTTTTCCATGATAACCAGATTACAAAATGATCTAAATAATTTAACAAAAAAACTTGATTCCTTAAAGGATGATCTAAACACAGATAAAGAAATATTTGAAAATATTTTACATACACGCAGATTACAATTTCAACTATATAATGCACAATATTACCATTCTCAACAACCTGACAAAATACCAAAAAAAGAGGTCTCCTGTTTTGCAGAAGATTTGCTTAAGAGGGTGTTGATGGACGCAATTATACAAATGTAACTTAAGTGATGTTTAAAGACTCGAATTATTAACAATAACTCGAGTCTTTTTGCTTACTGGACATTATTTTTTAATTTAATCCCAACTATACATATCTATATTAAACTTAAAAGATACTAATAAAAAAATCTGAATAATATTTTTGTAACAATTTTCTTGCTTTTTCTAATTCTTCTACTGATTCAAACATACCAAAAACTGTTGGGCCTTTACCTGAAATAGATACCGCCCTAGCTCCAAACGCTTTCATTGCATTTTGTATTTCACCTATCGCAAGACATCGCTCTTGTGCCACAAAAGAGAAATCATTGTATATGTACCTAACAATATCATCTAGCGCATCATGATTGTTTTTTATTGCCAGTGCTAGATTCTTTCTCTCACTATTATTCATAAACCACTGTCTCTTATCCAACTCACCATAAGCCCACGGAGTACTTATTTCTTCTTTTGGATTTACCACAAGTATCGGAAGTGCGGGAAAATTAAATATACTTTCCACATTCTCTCCTGCACCACTAACATACGCCGCCAAAGCATCTTGGAGAAAAAAAGGAATATCCTTACCAACTTCACTTGCAATTTTAGTCAATTCATCCATATCAAACGCACCCAAAGTCGAACCTTCGGGTACCCGAAGGTTCGACTTTGGGTTCTGTACATTACCAAAATACTCATTAAGAGCAAGTAACACACTGGCACCATCACTACTACCACCACCAAGTCCTGCCAACATCGGAATTCTTTTTGTGATTATAATTTTAACACCAATCTTTTTATCGATTTTTTCAAAATATTTCTGAGCAATTTTCCAACAAATATTTTGCTCATTCGTAGGTACCTCCGGATTATCACACTCAATCACAATATCCTCAGAATTTTCATCAAACTCCACCACTACATCGTCATGAAGATGCTGAGATTTTAACATAATTGAATGAATCTCATGAAAACCATTATCATATCTTCCTACAACCTCCAAACAAATATTAAGTTTAGCCGGCGCTGTCATCTTTATTTTTTTCATAACATTAAATGCTATATTGTTTATTTATAAAATTAATTAACTCTCTTTTTTGCTGTACATTATCACCTGGCAATGTGCGATAACGCATCTTTTGTAAAAATAATCTCTCCTTTTTTGAAATCAATTGAAATGCCATATCCTGCCTTCGCAAACCACTCCATCCAAGAAACCATTGCTTAATTTCTATATTTTCTGGTAATTGTTTTATTAATTGTCTTACTTCATCATTTGGATCATGATAAGAAGATGTGCCTACCTTTTCATCAAATAATGTATACAAATCCCACCCATCATCATCTTCTACACCAATTTTTGCACCATTTTTTGCTGAGGCAATAATTAACGCAGGTTTTATCATATAAAATGCACCCGTAATAATTTTTGCTGAATAATTCACAGCCTCTGTAATCAAAATACTATCTCCAGAATCTTTACTATCTAATTTTTCAATTTCTTTCATATTTGTAAATTCCAAAAGCAAATCTTGCCCAAATCGCACAATGCCTGCAAAATCACCTTCTATCATTTTTTCAATAATAATTTTTCGAAATTCTCTATTCAAATAATCAAAACATTCAAAATCAGACCCAAAATTATGTTTAAACCCTCCTTTTTCTTTGCTTAGCAAAATAAAAATTTTTTGCAAACTCGCATATGTATTTTCAAATGGAACACCTCTTTCTACATCAAGCTCATGTTCTTCTTCACGATAATCTTTAAGCCCCTCATTTACATATTGATCATCATTATGAATTGATGGCATTTTAAATTCTTTCATAATTTTAAAATGTAATATTTGTAAAAGTAATAATGTTATTTGGTCTAAAGGTATATGTAATATTTTCTACTGTTGACATAAATTCTAACCGACCAGAACTTTCATCAATTTGAAATGCCATTTCAGCATTTTTATGTATTTCTATTGGACTACCACTTTCATTTAATGTTTTATTTATATTTATTATCAAAGGTAATGAAAATTCATTTTGTGTGTCCTGTTTCCATTCACCATCATAATAGCCTACTTCAACTTTGGTACCATCTTTTGCACTGCCCACAGGAACAATAATTTTTGTTCCATCCAATTCTGTGTCAGTATCGGCAATAATAATTTCACCACCATCTTCACCAATTACTTTATTTATAATAATATGCTTTTCTCCAAAAATAAACTGGGTTGGAATTGTTTCATTTGTTTTATTATAATATTTTAATCCTATCAAAATTACAAAAAGCAAAACAGTTCCTACCAAACTAATTCCTACGATTTTTAAAATTTTTTTCATATTATTTTATCTATTTTATTAAACATTGTTTTAATTTTTCTATCGAAATCATCATCCATATTTATTATATCTAAGTTATATTTTTGTGCCTCTTTTTCAAAAATCTCACTATACTCGCTAATCATTTTTGCAATTTTATTATAAGTTTCGCTTTCTTTTGTATTTTCTACTATCCAATCATTTAATGTTGAGCTTTCTTTTATATTCTCTACAAATTTTACTTCATCTTTTTTAATAAGAAATATACTTTGAATTTTATCTTTATATTCATTATTTAATTTTGCAATAAACTCTGGTTCAATGTGATAACCTTCTATGACAAAATCATTTTCATCTGTAATTTCTGAGACAACAAACATATAAATTGCATCCCATATAGTACGAGCCTGCACTCTATAAGCATTTATAATTTCATCAGATGGAAATTTAGAAAATTTTTCATCATTTGTATCACAACGTTGCACACTAGAAGGAAATAATTTAACAAAATCTTTCTCTTTTGTATATGCTTTGACAATATTTTGCAATGTATCCGTAGAAACCCACGGTATACCTTTTTCTTTCAACAAATATTTTGCCAATGTCGTTTTACCGCATTTTGGAGGACCTCCTATTAAATAGATCATATTTATTTTTTTATCAAACTAACAATCACAAAAACTTGCACTCCTTCACCTCTGCCAAAAGCTGTCATACCTTCGCCTGTTGTTGCATTTATTCCTATATTTTCTACTTGAGTTTCTAAAATTAGTGCTAAATTTTGCTTTATTTTATCTTCAATTGGTAAAATCTTTGGAGTCTTACATTCTACTGATATTCCTACATTGTTTATTTTGTAACCATCTTCTTTCATATGACTTACTGCAACTTTCAAATATTCCCTACTATCTGTTATACCACTTTTACACATATCATCAGAATATGTTGAGAAATTTTTTCTACCAAGCGCCTGTTCAATAGCGGCGCAAAGAGCATGAATTATAACATCTCCATCACTGTTTCCCACAAACCCGGGAACATCACTTATTCCCACTCCGCCAAGCACACATTTTTTATCTCCATCTTTTTTAAAAGGATGGGAATCTTGTCCTATCCCTACTCTAAAATTCATTTTTAATTCTTAATTCTTAATTATTAATTCCCAAAATTACTTCCGCCAAAGCTAAATCAATTGGCGTAGTAACCTTGAAATTATTATCAGATGCTTCAACTATCACTACATCGCCACCTAATTCTTCTACAAGTGACACATCATCTGTGCCTAAAAATTCTTTTTCTCTTGCTTTATCAAATGCTTCTTTTGCTAACTCTAACTTGATAGCCTGTGGCGTTTGCATATTCCATAACTCACTTCTATCCACCACTCCTTGTGACATATTATCATCGTTCACTTTGCGAATTGTGTCTTTGGTGGGATGCGCCACAACCGCTGCTCCATACCCCCTGGCTTTACTGGCCACATTTCTTATTTCTTCCCCGGTCACAAAAGGATTTGCTCCATTGTGAAAAAGCACCACGATATCGTCATTATCATAATTATCACACACACAATTCACGCCATTATGCCCTGAAAACTGCCTCTCACTTCCGCCCTCAATTATATGAGAAACTTTTTTAAATCCAAATTCACTTACAATTTCTTCCATATCATCAATTTCATCTTCCTTTGCCACAATTACTATTTCATCAATATCATCAGATTTTTCAAAATTATCAATAGCATAAAAAATAAGCGGTTTTCCGCCCAATTCCAAAAACACCTTATTTTTATCTGCTCCCATTCGTTTACCCATTCCAGAAGCCAAAATTATTGCTATATTCATAATTTATATTATTAAAATCGTATCATTGACATTTTATCGCAAATGCAATTTTTATACAATGTACTACAATTCATTTTGTAAAAATCACACCAAAATAACTTGTTGTTTTTCCGTATAAATCATTCATCAACTTGCCAGAATTTGTATGGTATAAAAAATCCATAGATTTTGCATTATCTAATTTCATTGCTTGCAATAATACAACAATTGCTTGTGGAGAATCCATATAATCACTATTCATTTGCAGTATTTTATCAATATTATAATTTTCCATAGCATCTTGTGTTTCCTCATCATTTTTTTGTGCTTGAGCACTCGTTAGATAATGTGAAAAATCCACAGATGCAACAACTACTGTTTTGTCATCTGATATATCTGCAATACTTCGAGATAAGTCATTCAATTGATCTTTGGTCATATTTTGACGTAAAGCAATTGGCACAACTTTTATATCATTTTTGTAATATGCCAAAAATGGCAATAGACCTGCAATGCCATGCTCATTATCTAATATTTCATCATCAATACTAATATAATCTTTATGTGCAAATATATTAATTATTTCAATATCTGGCTTTATTATTCCATATGGCGTATTCCATCCTATTTTTCCCATCACTACTGGTGTATTACCTATATCATAATGATTTGGTGAAAGTAAAATAATCGTTTCTACATTTTGATTTGCAATAAGTTCAAAAATATGTGAAATTATAAAACTAGCCAAAAGATGATGTGGCACTATTGCGCCATAAATACTTTTTTGATTTTTTATTTGCTTCTTTTTTGCAAATAATCCTTTTCTCAATAAATATTCATCAAAGAAACGCCTTGTTTCATGCTTAACAAGTGTTTTTTCTTTCATTCCAAACGTTTCTTGTCTGACGCTACCAAAATAAGAAATCCCCACAACAAAAAATGCAATAATAACAATGAAAACCGATTTGCCTGATAATCTTTTCATGATTTTTTATGGTGAACCAAAATAACTCCAAAAGAAATAAATGTGATTATGCCTATAATGACAATCATAAATTTTTGGATCGTAAATTTTTGAAATGATATATTGGTGAAAATATTACTTTTATCTTTAAGGCTTTCCTCTCCTTCAATATTAACAACTTGTGATGCATTTTCAATATGCATTATTTTTGAACCTGAGTTAGCATATATTTCTGGATTATACATAAGCATAGCACTTGCTGGTGGTACACTATAATCTCCTCCGGCAACAACACGTGCTTTGTAATGATAATGTCGATTGCCGTCTTTTTCTATACGATTATCAGAAATGATTACACCACTTTTTGTATATTCTTTATTAACATATGAGTTATCATCATTTTCAATTGATACATTATTCAAGTGTTCATTAAGTGGTACCATACCAGCTGGCAACTTATCTTCAATCATAAAATAACGATCACCTCTTTTTAATCCTTTTACTACAAAATCTACGACTACTGTATCTCCAATACCTATTGAATATTTATTTCCTTTTATATTTTTATATGTACGTTCAATAGATATTGTGCGTGCTATTGGTTTTACTTTTGTGCTTGTATGATATTGACGTGTAAGTAGTGTTGAATACAATGTGACATTTTGTTTATTTGGTTTGATAGTTATCACAGGACTACTCTTAGTAAGAGTGTTATTTGGAATTTTTATTGTTTCCACAGTGTTGTTTACATCAAATGTTTTTGAAGTCAATAAATTATCATCAACAAAAATTTGTGCAGTATAATTTTGTGAATTTTGAACTTCATGTTTTTCATAATTTACAAATCCTTCCAAAATCTGTGCTGTTGCAAAAGTATTAGTCCAGTATTCTTTTTTGCGTGTTGTGAGAAAATGTTGCACTACTTGTGATGCAACATGAATATCACCATCTGCCATCAACAAAGCACGTAAACCAATTCCACTTGAAGCATCAACTGAACCAAATCTCTCTCTTGCACTAGCTGGCCAATATGAAACATTACCGCTACTTTGTAACTTAGCCAAGAGTAGATTATATCCATTTGTATTTTTATCCGTAAAGCCATTACGAACATTCGCAATGACACTCATTGCCACAATATCTGAATCCATTGAACTGATAGGATGAATGATTTGCCCATTATTGTTGCCAAAAAGGGATTTACCATATGCAATTATAATTTGTTCTGTTTCATCTTTTGTTTTTTTATGGTTAAAATATTCATTTGCTTTTGCAATAACAGAATTATCTATTGAAGCACCTTGCGCTTGCGCCCTGAGTAAATATTCTGCAACATAAGTAGATAAAAATACATCTGAGTTACCTCCCCACCAACTCCAACCTCCATCATTATTTTGCTTCTGACTCAAACGTTTTACACCAACTGCAATAATATCGTCAATATTTTTACCTTCCAGAGCCTCTTTAAAAAACTCCGGATTTTCTTTTGCCAAAACCGCTGGCATAAAAGCACTCGTGGTCTGCTCCATACAACCATATGGATAATGAATTAAATAATTCATAGCACCTGTAAGTGAACTCATCATAGTTGAAGAAATTGTTAACTCAACTGTTGTTTTGTCATTTCTGGCATCATCATCTATGTGAATATCATGCGACTTAACACCTGTGTGCGCCACAGAGTTGGTTTCCCAAAAACCAAATTGTTCAATAGATACTTGTTTACGTACAATATCACTAAATTTTTCATCATCTTTTGCAGTAAGTGAAAATACAAATTCAACCGGTTTATCTACATATTTTGGTGAAACTGACCACATTACTATGCGAGACTCACCACTACCTATTTTAATTTCTTGACTTGCATTTTCCACATTACCTCCAACAGTTTCTAATTTAGCAATAAATATTCTATCCTTGTTAGTATTATTATGTGCAGACACAACAAGTACCACTTTATCACCTATTCTCAAAATATTTGGAATCTGCGGACGAATAACCACTGGTTTTGTTGTGTGTATTTCAGTTGCTGTATTACCTACAATTGTTTCTTTTGTAGCACCTACTGCCGAAATCACCCAGGTAGTCAAATCATCTGGCAATTTGAAAGTAATTTTCGCTTTTCCATCATTTCCTGTACGCACACGTGGATTCCAATATGCCATATCTTTAAAAATTGACCTTTCACTACCGCCTTTACCATTGTGTACAAAATACCCTTGAGCAATATAAGTATGTGCATCTTCTACAATTAAATTATATACTCGTTTTTTACCACTATTCCAGTGTATATCTTCAACTACAATTTCATTACCGTCTTTATTTCGCATTTTATCTCCGATACGAATATCTCCTGCTCTTTTCCATGTATTATTTACCCATACAATATGATTATCAGTAACGTTTAACGCATTATTTATTGTCAAATATCCGTTTACTGTGGCACTATGTGTTTTTAAAACACGTGCAGTAATCAACTCCCCGCTACCATCTTGTGCAAAAGTTGAAATAACATCACCTACATCTACGTCTTCAATATTTTTTGTAGTTTTATCTCCCATCAACACTTTAGTGCCTTCTACAAAACATCCTCCACCCTCAGCTACATTCATCCAGATGCCTCTAAGAGAATTTGTTGTGTTAGTATACCCAGGACGTTGTTTCCAATACTTATTGTATATATTATAATTTCCAGATCCAGTCAATTCAAGTAGCGCTTTATCAATAGCCCATATAGTTATATCTGCTTTTTGTGGATTTCCTTTTTTATCTTTTGCCATTATATTAACCGTAACTTCCTCACCAGGGCCATATTTTTGTTTATTTGTAGAAAGCGTAATATTAAGTTTTTTTGATTGTGCTGATATTTTCATTTCTTTCTGCGCTACATTTAAATGATTTGAAGAAAAACTTGCAACACTTACTTGCATATTTGGTATATATTCATCTTTCACATCGATAGTTATATCTTTTGTATATGAATCAAGATGAACCACCTTATAAGTGTGTACAAAATCACGCTCAATATCAAACAACACGTCCCTATCTGCTACCTTAGAAGCAATTGTTGCAATAACAGAATCTTTTGGATTATATTCCCCTTTATTCAAAGTTAGAGACAAATCATTATTTTGTTCTGGCACAAATTTATCCATATCATGTATCCATACAGAAAATTCTTTTTTA
Organism: Candidatus Moraniibacteriota bacterium; assembly: GCA_027031945.1. Taxonomy (GTDB): domain Bacteria; phylum Patescibacteriota; class Minisyncoccia; order Moranbacterales. The sequence goes on along the minus strand of JALVPE010000043.1, from coordinate 5,620 downwards.
ATAGTATTTCCAAATTGATCTATACTTGTTGCTGTAAATTTATATAAACCTGATTTTTGTGGTGTAAATTGAAATTGCGCTTGTCCATTATTATTTGTAACAATCGTTTCAGATACTATATCTTCTTCTTTACGCACATATTTTCGATATCTGGCATCATTATTTTCTACTACCCACCAAGTACGTATTCCAGATATATTTATAGTTTTTTTATTTACATCCGCACTCGGCACAAAGCCATGTAAGACAAGATTGATTTTTGCATCTTTATTTACGCCAAAAGAATACTGATAATCTGAACGAAAAATACCATACTCCCCAGCATGTACCAATGCATTTTCTTGATCGATTACCGGCTCTCCTGTTTTTGGTTTGTATGAAACTTCTATCATATATACTTTCGGTTTTCCATCCTTAACGGCAGTTGGGATTGATACTTTTGCGTGCCCACCTTCATCTAACTGTACTTTACCCTTTTGAACTTCCTTCCCATATCTATAGCCATACAAATATGTATTTGAATTACTTAAAAAATCATCAACATACGTTGGATCCCAAAAATCTCTTTCATTAACAACATATTCGATAGTTTCTCCAGATAATGCCTCCCCTGAAAAATAATTTCCATCAATATCGAAAGTTATATTTTCTTTATTAATATATTCATAATTATCAATTTTTACATCAATTTTATATTCTGGTTTACGATAATTTTCAACTTGCAAATCTACACTATAATTATTATCAAACCAACCATATGACGCACTTCCATCATAATTATCATTTGAAACCTCCAAACGATAGTATTCTCCGGTCTTTAAATCTTCCGGCAATACAAATTCTCCAAAAATCGAACCAAAAGAATTCATTTCATATTCATCTTTAGCTATTATTTCTTGTTCATCACCCCAACCTTTTACAATTTGTGCCTTCCATTTCCCATTCATCACATGATATGTTTCATCATCATCAATACGAGAAATTATCTTAAAAAATACTTTATCTCCCGGCTTATAAATCGGCCTATCTGTGAATATAAAATTTCTTGCAACTTCTTTTTGTCCTTGATATCTATTCTCATCATTTTTATAACCTATATTTAGATATTCTAGATTGAGTGGTACAAGCGCCTCATCTTCATCCCCTACAATCATCACATCATATTTTGCTGATGTATCCATATGTGCAATACCTTTACCATTTGTTTTTGATTCTGTACGTTTTTTGACTTCATTACGTAAAGAATAAATTGAAATTGGAATATCTTCCATACTTTTTCCACTGTCAAAATCTTGTACCCAAACCAACAATCCGTCTTTTTCTTCTTTTACAACTGTTCCATATTTAGAACGAATTACATACATAAAAATTTCTGCTTTATCAGCTTTCACATGTAACAACCAAATTCCATTTCCATCAACAGGAAGTGTAAACTTATCCCCCAACTGCACATTCATTGTTGTAATTATATCTTGATCACTAACCGAAATATCAGCATTGATTTGTTTTCCCTCACCACGATATGTCAAATATCTCAATACATCATCCATATTTGCTTTCGATATATCAATATCAATATTACCATTTATATTATTTCCCATTGTTGTAAGTACTATATCCTGTGTAGAAGCAAATGATTGAACGCCATCATGACCGAAAGCATAATCATCACCGGTAGCCTTCTCAACATAGATATAAGTGTTATCATAAGATGCCAAAACACTTCCACCAATCGTAGATGCAAGCAAAATCATAAAAGCAAAAAAGAATTTTTTCATATTTTTATTTTATTTGATTTATTTTTATATTATAACATAAACTGCTATAATTATTTTATATGAAATTTAAATCAATTAAAAACTATATTTAATATAAAATATAAATAAATTTATTATAATTCATAATAGACTATATAGGCTAGATATCGTAAATTAAATAATAAGGAAATCACTAAGATTTAACAATGTAATTTCTACACAAAAAAATTATGAATGTAAAAATAGAAAAAAGTTGGAAAAAGGTATTGCAACCATATTTTGAAACTCGTGAGTGGAAACAATTATCAGATTTTGTGCGAGATGAATATCTCACCAAAACTGTTTTTCCACATCCAAAAAATGTTTTTAATGCTTTTAATTCCACACCGTTTGATAAAGTCAAAGTTGTCATAATTGGACAAGATCCCTACCACAATCCGGGACAGGCTCATGGACTGTGCTTTTCTGTGCAAGATGGAGTAACTCCACCACCCTCACTCAAAAATATTTACAAAGAACTAGATTCTGATTTAGACATCAAAAAAGATTTCACAAAAGGAAATCTAACAAACTGGGCAAATCAAGGTGTACTACTTATTAATTCAGTTTTAACTGTACGCAAAAACGAAGCAGGATCTCACGCAAATAAAGGTTGGGAACAATTTACTGATGAAGTCATAAGACAACTCTCAGACAAAAAAGAAAATCTTGTATTTCTCCTATGGGGTAATTATGCCAAACAAAAAGGCACAGTCATTGACCGCTCAAAGCACTTAGTACTTGAAGCTGCACATCCTTCCCCATTTTCAGCAAACAATGGTTTTTTTGGTTGCAAACATTTCTCTCAAACAAACAATTATCTCAAAAAACACAACAAACAAAAAATAGACTGGAAATTCTAGTAGTAAAATAAAAACCTCACTGTTATTACATAACAATGAGGTCTGCCACTAAAAATCTCTGTAAATGATTTTTTTGGCTGTTTCTACAGCCTGCTTTTCAAGATTAAACTCCCCGTACTGTGCAACAATAGCTGTCACACCTGGATCGTTATGTGTATTGAGAAAAACAATTGGATCAAACTTGCCATCTGGTTTAATCCCGATATCATCATCAATAACAAAGGAATTTTCATCCAATGCTACTCCAACCTTTGCAAAGATATATTCTTCTCCACCTGAATAAGCACTTTCATCAGTATTTTTTGCTCCCTTATACTGATGTACTTTAACAAGTACTTCTTGCACTTCCTGTGGCGCTTCTGGTAATATGATTTTTACAGAAGGTCCACTTATACGATGACGTACATTGTTGTATTCTGGCCATAATTTGCGCTTTAATTCTCTTTGTGACAATTTTTGATGATTCAGTTCCTGTATTTCAGATGGATCACAACAAACAGTTACATAGCCAAAATCTGTTACATTGAGAAAATAATACAAATTAAGCATTCTGCAAATTTCATACCATTTATCTCTTGGAATAATTGCAATAGGTTTAATACCTATTGACACTAACCTATCACGAAATAATCGTGACATTTTAGTATAGTTTTGATATTTTTTAAGCGCTATATCACGCCTCAACTTACGTTGCCGATCAGCAATTGGATCTATAGCAAGGCCAACCTGTGGTACTGGCACCCCCGCTACACGAATGGGCTCCTCCTGAGAGTGTTTTACTCGTCCTTCTTTTTCAAGTAATCGCAATTGTCTTTACAATTTTTGTACAAAACCCTTTCCATACTCATCTAATTCATGTAAAAAAGAACTGCATTGCATAATTTACTCCTCCCTATTTTTGTTCATAATCAACACTAATGCTAGTATCATACTATAGTAATACACTAATTTTTTATTTTAATGTTATCGTGTATGTAAATTTATACATCACAATATTTCAAAAACAACAACTATCTTAATTCTTCAACAATAAACTTTATTATCTTTTCAGAAATATAAATAAGTGTTCATGCATTATTAATAAAAAATTATAATCTTTCGATTTATTAACCCAAAATCCTGTAGCTTTACAATTATGTTGTTTCTTAATAATATCCTCTTTTAGTTTAAAACCGACTTTTAAAAATTTATCCATTACTTTATAAGCCATCGGCTGATACATTTTATTTCGCCTCGTATCCCCAATTAAAATCGCGCAATATTTTCCCGGTCGCAAAACCCGATACAATTCTTTGGCTACCAATTCCATCTCATCCACAAATTTATCTATGTCATGAATATTAGACAAGTCATCTTCTATTTTTCCCTCGCTATACTTGATAATATCCGCATAGGGCGGATGAGTTAAAACAAAATCAATTTCTTCGTCTTTTATAAAATCAAGGTTGCGCGCATCGGCTTTTTGTATTCTTTGTCTTGTTTCGTTTTTTGCGTCAAACTCTAAAGATTTTTTGGTTCGCTCAATTGCTTTGTCGTTTATGTCCGTGCAAGTAATATGCCTATTTAAAATTTTTGCCTCAATAGCGGTTGTTCCGCCACCAACCATACAATCAAGCAAATGTTCTTTTTCTTTGGAGTAACGCAAAATCAAATTGCGCACCACTTCCGGCGACCAATTTCCTCTCCAGTCCGATTTATGCGTCGCCCACTTCCCTCGTCGCGGAAACGACCACACCGTCGTGCATTCCAAATCAAATTCTTTTGGATGCAATTCCAATTCTTTTTTAGTCATTTTGTTTGATTTATCAATTCCAAAACGGCGATAAAATTTTTATCGTAAGAAAAATTTAATAACTTTGTCTTTGGCAATTTTTCCAAATATTTTCCCAAGGCACTCTGTGTAAAAAACTCAATCAATTTAACATTTTCCGCCTTAACAAAGTATTTTTTGTCCTCCACTCTCTTATTAAAGAAATAATCCCAATTTTTATCTCCGCAAATTACAAAGTGCTTCATTTGTCTGTCTGTCGTAGCTTCATAATCATTGGTCACATACAACTTTTTATAAATTTTTTCTTTTTTGATTCTCATTCTTTTTGGTTTTAAGTTTTATGTTTAACTCAAGATCTAAAAAAGTGAGAATTTTATTAAGAGTTTTATTTTTTAAATTGGAAGTTTTAATCGCCCGATAAAAATTTACTCTGTTTATTTTTAGAGGCTTGTAAACATCCACCGGCAACAACCCTCTTTTCTTCATCACTTTTTTAATCTCTTGTTCTAACATAATTGTATCATAAATATTTCAAAGTGTAAACTATTTTGTTTACACTTATCCACATGTTTTTAAAAGTATCTTTTGTTTATTTCTCCGGCACCGGTAAACCTATTTTATATAAAGGTAAATAATTGAAATAATATGAGCAACCTTTTATGGAAATAATGTAATCCAAAACATCTTTATATTCAGATTTTTTAAACCAATCATTTAAAATATAAATATATTCAACTTCAACATTCAATTGAGCTAATAATTTTCTATATTGTTTAATCTTAAAATCGCAAGTTTGTAATTTTTCATCGGTAGAACCACCCACTTTCTGAAATTTTATTTCCAAAATAAAAAATGTATTGTTTGTGATTACAAAAATGGCATCGTCCGGCAAAAGTTTTTTGGAGATAAATTTCTTGTAATCTATTCTTTGTGTTTCAAGATATTTATATAACCCATATTTTTTAAATGATTTTGCCACTTCTTCTCCCTTGTAAAAGATAGCATTGCCTTTTACTTTGTAATCTTTTTGTTTAGCGATAAAAGTCAAAAAATCAACTTTTCCCTCAAAAGCAAGCCCTGTTTTTGTATTGGCTCCGCCAGTTCCACCTTCTTTCATAAATTTATTTAGTTATTATTATTTAAATCTTCTTCGTCCATTCTTCGTCGTCGTTCATCCAAAGTTTCTCCGT
>JALVPE010000042.1 GCA_027031945.1 Candidatus Moraniibacteriota bacterium | reverse complement strand
GTAATACCTAACATGATAATAAGCATCTTCACATCCAGCCATATGATATCTGCCGGTATTATCCGGTTCACCTCGCCAGCAATGAATAGCATTGCCGGATAGGGAAGCACATTGAAAAGGTGAAAAAATAAAACCATTGATATCCAATGCTTCGTAGTAGTGACCAGGCGCATTTACTGGATCTCCATTTTGAACTGATTGTGCACAAGAAAACGCTCTACTGTGTTGACGTGAAACCCCAACCAAACGCCAAATGTCTTGTCTCGTATTTCTATCACGAGACCAGATTTCAATGTCGTCAATGGATTTGCCGATACTGTTTCTTCCCGGTTCGTGCATACCAAAATGCAAATGCGCTCCGTGAGAATTACCAGTATTCCCGGAAAAACCAATCGGCTGTCCGGCAATAACATGATCGCCAACATTTACGATTACACCGTTGTGTTGGAGGTGAGCATACAGAGTTGCGTGAGAATCGTCATGCTTGATTTTGATATAGTTACCAAAACCATGACCGCAACCTGTGTTGCCTTCAACACACCTGTTTTCAGTGGCTATTACCTCACCTCCTGCCGCCGCCACGATCAGTGTTCCACGGGGCATGCCGAAGTCGAGGTCGTATTTAGTAAGTTTTCCATGATGAGTTGGCCCATCTTTACTATTTTGCATACACTCATAAGCGCGCCCATCCAAAAACGGCAATTGCACTCCGAACTTTGCTTGAGCGAAGTTGGCTGCAAGAAACACAAACAAACAACAAATCGTTACCGAAAAAATCATTCTTTTCATTTTTTCTTACCTCCTGGGTTTGGTTTTTGGTTGTTCTATTCAATTGTCAAACAACATTGCGGCATAAGTTTTTACCTTAAACCACAATTTTAACTCTAGTAATACCGAACTAAAATTGCAGTTCAATGACTTTTAAGTAGTTCTATCGTAAAAACTTCAAACTATTAATGATATTTTCGATTATTGTTGTATTTTTTTCTTTTGTATAAGGCAACTCAGCAGATGACATCTTAATCCCCCTAAAAGGCGGATGATTAAAACTGATGTAATAAACATAGCTAGCATCTTCAGAAAAAGGCATTGATTCATAATTCTTAGCTACGACAAGATTATTATGTGTCACATAAACATTACAACTTTTATTATCACTATTCTTCATACAAAAATTACGTATATAATCCTCATTTTTAATCAAACTACTTCCATCACCCCAAAACCCACATCTCGGCACACGCCTTCCAATTATATTCGGAGTTTCTGTAGCCAAAAATAATCCCTTCATATTCGTAGCTTTCAGTGCAATTTGTAGACATGGCTCTTTGTTTCCGTGTTTAATTTTAGCATCATTCCTATAACCATCAAAACATTTTTGTTTCCAAACAATTATATCACCCCAACTACGTGGGTATTTAAACTCAAGCCCCAACTCCTCATTCCGATAAGTTTTCCAATTACTGGTATCAATTTTTTCTTCCGGTTTTAATTCTCCGTTATCAGTTTGATTTTGCTTGTTGGCTTGTTCTTTTGTTGTTTTTTGCTCTTGAGTCTGTTTTTTAGTTTCTTTCGCATCTTCCTTTGTCTTTTCCGCATTACTCTGTTTTACTTCCGCAGTCTCCCGTGATTGCAAAGC
>JALVPE010000041.1 GCA_027031945.1 Candidatus Moraniibacteriota bacterium | reverse complement strand
GCAGCAGTATATCCTAATGATGCTAAACAAGTTTATAATGAGTATGATCCTACTGATGATAGAAAATATGCTATGCAATGGGCAGATTTTGTTGACGATGAAAAAACTGCAATGGTAAATAAAACAATAATTGCACAAGGTATTGCAAAAAATTATATGTTATATTTCAACACCATCTGTAGCCTAACAGGTCTTACTAGTCAGTGATAGTTTCCCCCAGATCTATGGCTGGGATTATCTTGAGAAATCAACACAGCGGAAAGTGTGAAATGAAACCACACTGCTCCACTGTGGTAAATTTGGGCAATGACACAAGAAGTCATATCATTTCTAAGCATTTAGAGGACCAATGAGTTGATGTTAAGCACTGTGTTTAGCCATGATCAGACACAAATGATCAGACACATTTGTATTTTTTCAAGTATTTGAGCTTTCCACAATAAAAAGTATTTGTACTTAAATATCTTCACAGGATATTTTTTCAAATAATTCTCCAAATACATTAAGATACTCTTAAGAACAACAGGTCACTTGTTTTGTATCTGTGATCATTATGAATTTCTGTTAGTGATTTATCTCTTTCACATACTTTTGATAGCTTCTTTGTCATCAAATAGAGAATATCCTCAATTAAGGAGTTATGTTATGTGCCACTGAGATTGTAGAGGACCACTTTTGTTGCAAGCTGTTAATGCCACAGGATGGAATTCTTGATTGATATTGGGTGCATATATAACTAATCCTCTTACTTTGGTAATTATATATGCATTTTTGTATAAATTAGGTGTTATGATTACAGGTGTTCAATTTAGTAACATAGATTGGTTAAATATTACTTTTTCTACTTTGTTGGTTAATTTGAAAACTCTTTTTTGGCCGTTATTTGTTGGATGTCATGTAACCGGAATCATTGTTTCATTTTTTACTTATTTTGTGGTATATTATATTATAAAAAAATATAGGAAAAACAAAACAAATGGCTGAAATAATTTCAATAGCAAGCGGTAAGGGTGGTGTAGGAAAAAGTTTTTTTGCAGCAAACTTATCATTGTCATTTGCCGAAATAGGTAAAAATGTATTGTTGGTAGACGGCGATCTTGGTGGTGCTAATTTACATAATTTTATAGGCTTACGTGCAACCGGCACCGGATTATATAATTTTTTAAGAGATAAGCTTTCCGTTAAAGATGTTGTCATCAAGTCACCGGCAGGTATTGATTTTGTAGGTGGTTCAGGTGACGTGCTCGGAATGGCTCATATTAATAATTTTGAAAAATTACGTATTTTGAATCAACTTAAAAGAACTCCTTATCAATATGTTATTATGGACCTCGGGGCGGGGACAAGTTTCAATATGGTGGATTTTTTTAATTATGCCGATAAAAAAGTGTTAATTATGAACAGTGAACCTACATCTATTGAAAATTCTTATGGCTTTTTAAAAGTTGCTCTTTATAGGAAAATTGAGAGAATGTTAAGCAAAGATTTCAGAGCTCAGGAAATTTGTAAAAAATTAAGAAGCCGAAGTATGAATTTTCAAAAATTGGAAGACATTAAAGTTGAAGTGCAAAAAATCGATAATAAATATATAAGTATGATAGATGATATAGTTAAAACTTATAAAGTGGGTCTTATATTAAAT
>JALVPE010000040.1:5770-39155 GCA_027031945.1 Candidatus Moraniibacteriota bacterium | reverse complement strand
GAAGGAATCCCAACCAATCAAAGTACCATCATAACTGGTGGTAGACATGCCGGAATTAGTAAACATATTTGTCATATCAGTTACTTGTCTTACATCCCAAGAACCTAAACTTTGATCAAAAGCATTGGCAGAACGAAACATTTCTGACATATCTGTTACACTGGAAGTATCCCAAGCACCAATATCCTGATTGAAAGCAGAAGCATTGTAAAACATATATGACATATTATTCACGCTAGAAGTATCCCAAGAGTTGATATTTTGATTAAAATCATGGGAATTAGTAAACATATATGACATATCTGTCACACTAGAAGTGTTCCAGGAATTAATGTCTTGATCAAAAGATTGTGCCACATTAAACATACTACGCATAGTTGTCACATTACCAGTATTCCAAAGACCGATATCTTGATTGAAATCGGAGGCGGAGTCAAACATATATGACATATCTGTAACATTGGATGTATGCCAAGAGCCAATATTTTGGTTAAAGGTGGAGGCATATTGAAACATAGCACGCATATTCGTTACATTAGACGTATTCCATGAGCCGATGTCTTGATTGAAATCATGGGAGTTAGCAAACATATATGACATATCCGTCACACTAGAAGTATTCCAAGAGCTGATGTCTTGGTTGAAAGTAGAGGCATGAGAAAACATATATGACATGCTTGCTACATTAGAAGTATTCCAAGAGCTAATGTCTTGGTTGAAGGTAGAGGCACCAACAAACATTCCTTCCATATCTGTCACATTGGAGGTATCCCAAGAACCGATATTTTGATTGAAAGCAGACGCACCATCAAACATTGATGACATATCCGTTGCATTGGCTGTATTCCAAGAACTAATATCTTGATTAAAAGTAGAAGCTCCGGAAAATATTCTTTGCATACTTGTCACATTGGACAAATCAGGACTATCTGTTGCCCAATTAGGAACCGCTCCACCACCATTATTTATAGCTGTGGCAGAATTTAAATTGGAACAACCATAAAAAGCATTGGCCATTGAAGTCCAAATTCCCGTTCCCCATTGATTGACGCTAAGGATTTTTTGTCTGTCTCCGGTGTTGTTAAAGTAAATTCTTGGAAATCCCGTCTTTGCCCCACTATTATCTTTAATTCTGATGGTATAAGTTCCGGCACTACCATAATTACAGGTATAATTTCCTGTTTGAGCTGTTGCCTCATTAAATCCATCATTGTCACAATCTACATTGTAGTTGTATCCTCCTCCGGTTGTTGGAATGGTAAATTGAGTATTGGATGAAGAGCCGGTATTATCTGTTTTAACTGTTATTACAAAATCATCCGTTGGTGCTGCAAATGTATTGTGTGGAATAAGGAATAGTACACTTGTGAACAAGATTATACAAACAATGTACAGGTGTATAATTGATTTCGTAAAGAAGTGTATATTTTTTTTATTATTGTAAGGCATGTGAATATATATAATGTTTATTTTTTTCTTTATTATACATGTTTTATTCATAAATTGCTACCCACACCAAATGCTATTAAACAAAAAACTTCAAAAATACCCTGCTATTCGTATTTTTTATCATTTGTTCCAAAAAATATTATTTTATAAGTACAAAATGTCTATATGCCTGTCCGAAATATTAAATACACAAATAAACCTGCCCATCGGACAGGCAAGTTTATTAAACAAGTAAATTACTTGAATTATATTATTAAATGTAAGTACGGTTAATTTTATACACTTTTACGATTTGCTTTAATGCGATCATTTTCTGTTAAATATTTTTTTCGCAATCGTACATTTTTTGGTGTAATTTCTAAATATTCATCATCTGACATTATCTCCATACCCTTTTCAATTGTTATTGGAATCGGTGGTGTAAGATTTAATGCATCATCACTTCCACTTGCTCGCATATTTGTAAGATGTTTTCCTTTTATTGGGTTTACTGTCATTTCATCTCCTTTTGATGTGTTTCCAATTACTTGACCTTGATATACTTGTGTACTTGCCCCAATATATAAAGCACCTCGTTGTTGTAAATTTGCCAATGAAAAACCAAGTGCTTTTCCAGTTTCTCCTGATATCATTGACCCAACTGACCGTCTCTTAATTTCACCAACAAACGGACGAAATTCTAAAAATCGCGTTGACAATATACCCTCTCCCTTTGTATCAACAACAAACTCATTTCTGTACCCAAGTATTCCGCGCGTAGGTATCTCAAAAAGCATTCTAACTCCATCTTGATTATGCTTCATATCTGTCATCACGCCTTTTCGTTTCCCAAGTTTTTCAATGATTGTGCCAGAATACTCTTCCGGAACTGTAATGGTCACTTCTTCAAATGGCTCTTGTTTCACGCCATCAACTTCTTTTATAATTACATGAGGTCGTGAGACTGCAACTTCAAATCCTTCTCTACGCATATTTTCCAAAAGTACTGCAATATGTAACTCACCACGACCGGAGACTACAAAATTTTCTCCTCCAAAATCAACTTTTAATCCAACATTAACTTCAAGTTCTCTTTCCAATCTTTCACGAATCTGCTCTCTAGTAACAAATTTACCTTCTTGACCTGCAAATGGAGAATCATTAACCAAAAATTCCAATGAAATTGTAGGTTCATCAACTGTAATAGCCGGTAAAATTTCTGCATCTTCATTTTCACAAATAGTTTCACCAATATCTATATCATCAATTCCGGCAATCATAACTATATCTCCTGCAACTGCCTCAGATACTTCTTTCTTTTCAATTCCTTCAAACGTCAAAAGTTTTATAATCTTTGATTGTCTTGTTTTCTTATTCTGTGCTTTTACAAAAACAGGACCAACTCCAACTTTACCTTCATAAATACGAGCAACTGCCATCCGTCCCAAAAAATCATCATAAGCAAGCGAAAAAGATTGTAATCTAAAAGGTGCTTCAGTATCATTTGGAGCAACTTCCACATGTTCAATTATAGCGTCAAGGAGGGGTGTCATATCTTCACTATCATCTTCTGGATTATTTTTTGCGATTCCCTCTCTGGCAATTGAATAAATAACATTAAAATCCAATTGTTCATCACTGGCTCCCAAATCTAAAAACAATTCGTAAATTTCTTCTTCAACTTCACCAAGTCTAGCTGCTGGTTTATCAATTTTATTTATAACCACAAGCGGTTTATGTCCTATTTCCAACGACTTCTTCAAAACAAATCTGGTTTGTGGCATAGGACCTTCTTGAGCATCTACAACTAACACGACACTGTCAATTGATCGAAGTACACGTTCAACTTCACTGCCAAAATCAGCGTGTCCAGGAGTGTCTACGATATTGATTTTTGTTCCTTTATATTTTACTGCTGTATTTTTCGCATAAATCGTAATCCCACGCTCTTGCTCGATAGAATCACTATCCATACTTCCATCAAATGATGCGCCCGTTTGTTCCATTAAAGCATCAGTAATGGTGGTCTTACCATGATCAACATGTGCAATAATTGCAATATTTCTAATATCCATAATTATAAAAAATAATTTCAAAAACAAAACCGCGCAAAAAATGCGGACATTTACCTAATGTACAATAAAAATCCCACAAGGTCAAGAAAAATTAGATTATAAATTTTTCCACATTGTCTAAAAAAATTAAAACTCAATATTTTATTGCTTTTTTAATGCGTCAACAAGTCCCTGAAATTCTATTTTTGCAGCACAAACCACCTCATCTGCACCTCCATAATATATATAGAGATCATCTCCCATAAGTACAGAACCACAAGAAAATACTGTTCCGGGTCGTAATCCTTTATTTTCATATTCGGCTTTTGGTTCAAGTATTGGATAATCTAGACGTGCTGTTAACTCGCTTTTATTTAAATCAAACATAGCAGCACCAAGTCTATATTGACCATCATGACTGGAAAGAGCATGATAAATTAATAACCATTCGTTTTCTACTTTTATTGGTGGTCCAGCAATTCCAACTTTTTCACTATCCCATGAATCTGGTCTTGAACACATTATACTACGTCCACCAAGCGTACGACCATTTTTAAAATCAAGATCCTCTACAAAATCCAACCAAATAGTATGCTTAAGTCTATGGAAAAAGGCGTATTTACCATTTATTTCTTCCGATACAAGACATGCATTTTTATCATCCATTCCTTCTGGTGAGATAAGTATCGGTACAGTCCAATTTTTCCATTTTTCAGCACGGAAATCACTTTTGGAAATTGACGTAAATGCAACACGTGCAGGACCATGTCCATTATACGCTGTATAACACATGTAAAATCTGTCATTAATCCCTGTAATACGCGCATCTTCACAACCAGAAAAACCTGGCTCTTCACGAATTTCTTCTGGGATACGTGGTACATAAATTGGCTTATCACTTTTTTTTGTAATGTGAAAACCATCTTTTGTTTGAGCATATCCAATAACTGATGTATCATCATCATTTTGTGCACGATATAATATATGCACTTTACCATTATCATAGATAGCTGTAGGATTTAAAACATATTTTGACTCCCAATTTCCATTATGTGTTGGTTCTAAGATTGGATTTCCTTCGAACCGTTCAAATTCGATTCTATCTTCACTCTCATCTTTACATTCTTCACTATCTTTTAGTTTAATAAAATCCAGTAATTCTTTTAGTGACAATGTAGCAACGGCACATACCGTGTCTGCAGCTCCATAATACAATCTCAATTCATCTTCATTTCTTACCAATCCTGAAGGAAATGTAATCCTCGGCACAACACCGTATTGCTCATATATTTCTTCCGGTTTAATTAGTGGTTTAATACTTCTACCGATAACATTCACAGGATTATCCAACTCAAGCAATGCAGTTTCAATGCCAAAAATCGGATGATCTGTTCTATAATTTCTAATATATGAATACATAATTAACCAGCCATCCTCTGTCTTAAGTGGAGGCGTGCCCACTTCTATATGATCATCAAGTGAACGCTGAAAATGTAGAGTGTGGTTATCCATATTTTTTTTCCATTGTACCCAATATTCTCTATCCCACAGTTGTTCTGGCGTATCAAGTTCCGCAACCATAATTTTGACCGGTGGATTATCTGTGTTCATTGTAAACATTGCAACTATTTTCCCGTTTATACGCTCTGGAAAAATAACCATTGCTTTTGAATTAAAATCCGTTACCAAATGCTTTGATTCAATAGTTTTAAAATCTTTTGTGATTGCAACAGCAATCCTTATGCCATCTGGCGAATGTGGAAAATCTGAAAGAGCTGTATAAGTAATATAATATTTATCATCAATTTTTGTCACTCTAGGATCCTCGCAGCCATATTTCTCCCATTCTTTTTCAGGCTTTATAAGTTGTGTACGCTCAGATGTAAAATTGTATCCATCCTCACTATGTACATAACCAATAGTTGAAAGTTCCATCGTTTGATCTTTATATTTTTCTTTAAAAGATAATGCTCTATAAAGTAAGTGATATCCACTCTCATCCTTAAGAGGACAACCGTTAAAAACCGCTTGAGCTTCCCATGGATGTGTTCTGTCCGGACCCAAAATAGGATTATTTGGATAACGTCTTATTTTAATATCTTTACAATTCATAATATTTTAATTAATTTATTAGCATCCTAAAATCAGTATTTTGTTTCAAACTATCTAAAAGTTGCTGCAAAGGTGCTGTTGCTACACATACAAATTTGTCAGCTCCTCCATAATACACAAATACTTGTCCATCTTTTATGACTGCACCACAAGAATATATTACACCCCATTTATGTCCTTCATTTTCATATTGCTCCTCCGGTTCCAAAATTGGACCTTGTGATCTATATAATTCCTGTGTTGGATCATTTAAATCAAGAAGTAATGCTCCTAGTCGATAACGATCCGGCTTATTATGATCCATTGCATGATAAAATACAAGCCACCCATCATTAGTTTTTAGTGGTGCCGGTCCAACACCACGAAACCAACTATCCCATTTGCGTGATGGGTCAATTGGTCTTGTATTATTGCTATTTATAAATGTATGTCCATCTAACTCATCTAAACTATCAAAGTAATCAATCAAAATATTAGGTGTGAAACTATGCATTATTGCGAATTTTCCATCAATTTTTTCCGGAAATAATACCCAATTCTTATTTATTTCTCCCGGAGGTGAAATAAGTACGGTTTTTTTCCATTTCCATCTTTTATTTTTAAAATCCTCAAAATCAATCGATGTCAACCCAACACGCACAGAATTCCATCCATCAAATGCAGTAAAAGTCACATATATAGTCCCATCAATCAAAACGGCACGAGGATCCTCGCACCCACCACCTCTGTTATTTCCAGAAGTATATAATGCTGGCGGTGCAAATGGCATCTTTATTGAAGGCGTTTTTCTTTGATAAATACAATTAGTTAATCTGTCTTTAATGGTTACACCATCCAAAGTTGAAGCATACCCCCACACCGACATCATATCATCACCATCAGCCCTATATATTATGTGTATCACTCCATCATTTTCAATAGCTGTCGGATTATATGTTGCTTGAGACTCCCAAGTACTATCATGTCTTGTTCTTGGTTCCAAAATTGGATTTGATTTAGAACGTTTAAGTTCAAAAGAAATTTCATTTGATATCTCATCATTCAATCGTTCATCCACAATATCTAACATTTCATCTGATTCCTCAATATCAGAACTATGATTATAGAAATGTCGCACGAGAAACATTTCATCATCCTCATTATTCCAATACGACACAAAGTACTCATCAAAAATTACCACACCAAATAACGTCGCTATATTATTTCTTGTATTTTTTGTTTCATAAATAGGTTCTTTTGATTGCCACAATAATTTTGTTGGATCACCATAATCAAAAAGTGCGCCATATAATTTATACTGCAAAACACCCTTATCTTTTTCTACTTCTGCATACATTACAAATACACCGTCTTGTACAATTTGAGCCTCCATAACCAACAACTCATTATCATCACAAGCAACAGTAATCAAATCCTTTTTTGAACGTTTCCAATTTTCAAAATCTTCCGATACATATAAACGTAAAGCATCACCGCCTCCATACATCACATTGCGTCCAGCATATAAATAATCTGAGACAATTTTTGCATTACTTACATTTAACTCTAATGAACTTCGTTTTTCCCAATCAATTAGATTTTTTGATCGTGCAATACATAATTGTTTTTTATCATATAATTTATACGTAAGATAGTACATCTTATCATCTTTTGATACATGAAAAAAATCATATTTATCGAAGTGATCAGATGGACCATTGATACTTACTATTTTTGCATTTGAAGTTTTTGTCTCAAAAACAATGCCATCCTCACTCTCACGCACCACAAACCCACCATGACCAATTTCATTATCACTACATATAAAAATATAAGCTTTATCATCAATCAACGCAGAACCTAAACCACGAAGAATATTTTTATTTCTCATTTTTACTATAAATTGTTTTGAATAGACTTGTATATGATTACATTATAAATCTATATCTATAAAAAAACAACATAATTATAATTATGTAACATTTTTCAATTGTTCAAGCATAATACACGCACTATGATAGCATTTTATACCATGATTATTACAAAAATCAATCACTTCATTATTTTCACTACCAGGCTGTAACCACACTTTTTGTACACCAAGTAATAATACATCTTTGATAACATCCTGAGTAATTTGTGGTGGTACAACAAAGATAGCTACATCAATACTTGTTGAAATATCCTTAATATTTTTATACACCTTCTGTTGGAGAATTTTACCACCTTTTGGATTAACCGGTAATACATGAAATCCGGCTTCAAGTAAGTTTTCCAACACTTTGTATCCATATTTTTCTTTATTAGCTGATGCTCCTATAAGTGCATATGTATAATTTTTATTTATAAAATCATTCATTTTTTTATTTTATTAAAAACAAAACCAAAATCTATAACATAAATTATTATAGATTTTATTATTATATAATCACATATGAAGCAATCTCTCCAATATATCAACAAAATTCTGTTCTTGTTTTTCTTCCGGAATAAATTCTAAAAGTTTTTCATGAACAATAACCGGATCAACTTGATGGAGTGGGATGTGTAAATATGGTCGTAAATACCCTTTCATATGCAAGCTAATGATTCGTGTGTGTGGTGGTTCATAAAAAATCCAGAAAGATTTTATATCATCAAAATCATACATTTCATCTCCTACCAATATCCCATCATATGTGACTGCAAAATCAATAACCATTTGTGGTCGTGATAATTGCAAATAACCCACAAGCCAAATAAGTGTAAACACAATTGCCATCATAATGCTATCTGTCCATACAGCATAAAATACAATCAATGCTACAATAATTGAAACGCCCGTATACCATTTTTTACTACGTGGATAATGCTCAAAATCAGGCCCTCGCCAATGCACCAACACATCTTCCGAATTTTTTTTTAAATACTGTGAATATTTTTTCACATATTCAACTGTTTCTTGATATTCTAACTTTTCTTCTGGAAGTTTTGGTTTTGGCTTTTTACGAATCCATTTTTCACTTTTTATATTTTGTATACTTTTATCTTGTTGTACTCGAGTTTTACGACCTGCTTTTTTTTGAACATCAGATTCTAATTTATATTGAATTGGTCCCTGTATTTTTTTATTTTGTTTTGGTCGCTTAAGCTTCTTTTGACTACCAAAAAAGCCTTTATTTTTTATACTTTTGAATTTATCTATTTTATTTTCACGCAAATTCATTGACATAGTAATTTTTTATTTTTTCTATATTCTATATTAACATATTTACAAAATCTATACCACCTGCTATGATATAAATCTACGAGAGTTCAATGATTTTAGACTAAATATTGGAGGCGTGGCAGAGTGGTCGAATGCATCGGTCTTGAAAACCGAAGTCCCTTCACGGGGACCGGGGGTTCGAATCCCTCCGCCTCCGCCGTCGCTCGCCGAAGCGAGCTATGGCGGACACAGTCCGCTGTAGGTTGCGAAGGAGAAAATTCAACTATAAAATAAATAGTCTATGTATTACGTATATATTTTAATTTGTAAAAATAATATACAATACGTAGGTTGTACCAAAAACTTACAAGAAAGAATAACTCGTCATAAAAATGGCTATGTTATTGCCACACAAAATATATTACCAGTAACATTACATGCATATTTTGCATTCAAAACTAAATATATTGCTTACAACTTTGAAAAATATCTCAAATCTGGTTCTGATCGTGCTTTTGCAAATAAACATTTTTTTGATACTAAAAAATAACATATGCTATCAATAAAAAATCTTACAGTTTCTGCTGAAGAAAAAGAAATACTCCATGATATTACACTTGATTTTAACAAAGGTAAAGTTTATGCCATTATGGGCATAAATGGTTCTGGCAAAAGTTCTCTTGTAAAAACAATAATGGGAAACCCTATAATGCATGTAAATAAAGGTTCCCTTATATGTGATAATGTGGATATTACTAAGCTACCTACAAATAAACGAGCACAAAAGGGAATATTTTTATCACCTCAATCCCCCATTGCTATTCCAGGCGTTACCGTACAACAATTACTCAGGACTGCTATTTCACGTGATACCATGACTAGCAAGGCACTAACTCAAAAAATTAAAGAAGTAGCCAATCAATTAAAAATCCCCAAAGAATTATTATCTCGCTCTCTCAATCATAATTTCAGTGGTGGTGAACGAAAAAAAATGGAGGTTTTACAAGCTGCAATCTTAAATCCTCAATACGTAATACTGGATGAAATTGATACTGGTGTTGATGTTGATGCTCTAAAAATTATTGCTAATTTTTTAAAGGCTTTTATTGCAAATACAACAAAAACACTTATTCTTATTACGCACTATAATCGTATACTCTCTTATTTGCCTGTTGATGAAGTAATTGTTATGAAAGATGGTACAATTGCACAAAAAGGCAATGCATCACTTGCAAAAATAATTGAATCTGAAGGTTACCAAAAATAATGACAAAAAATACAGTAACAAATGATTTAAATTTCAACAGAAACCATGATTTTGCTATGCCCGAAATTACAACAAGCAAGGTTAAACGTGGCATAAACTCAAAAATTGTCCAATCCATTAGTAATTACAAAAAAGAATCGAAATGGATGCAAGATTTTCGTCAACAATCTTATACTACATTTCAAAAATTACCAATGCCAACATGGGGACCAAATTTATCAAAAATTGATTTTAATGATATTACATATTTTTTACGAGCAACTGATAAACAAGGAACCTCTTGGGAAGATTTACCTGATGAAATCAAAGAAACTTATGACAGAATTGGAGTGCCCGAACATGAAAAAGAGTGGCTTGGTGGCGTAAGCGCACAATATGAAAGTGAAGTAGTATATGAATCTATTGAAAAAGAATTAAACGACTTGGGAGTGATTTTTTGTGATATGGATACAGCTGTACGTGAACATACCGAGCTTGTAAAAAAATATTTTAGTAAATTAATACCACCAACAGATAATAAATTTGCAGCACTAAATTCTGCTGTATGGAGTGGTGGATCATTCATATATGTTCCAAAGGGTGTTCATGTAAAATTACCATTACAAGCATATTTTCGCATAAACGCAGAACGTTTTGGTCAATTTGAACGCACTCTCATAATAGCGGATGAAGGTTCATCTGTGCATTACATCGAGGGATGTACTGCTCCGTCATATTCTACCCAATCACTTCACGCTGCAGTTGTAGAAATATTTGTCCTAAAAAATGCAAAGCTTAGATACACAACAATTCAAAATTGGAGCACAAATATTTACAATCTCGTAACAAAACGAGCACGTGCTGATGAAAGTGCTGTGATGGAATGGGTGGATTGCAACATTGGTTCTGGCGTCACTATGAAATATCCTGCCGTAATACTCGCTGGCGATGGAGCTCGCGGAAGTGTTTTGTCTATGGCTCTTGCTGGCAAAAATCAAACACTTGATACTGGCGCAAAAATGATTCACGCCGCACCAAACACAACATCAAATATTGTCTCTAAATCAATATCAATGAATGGTGGTATATCAAATTATCGTGGACTCATCAAAACCACGCAATCAGCTAAAAATGCTAAGAGTTACACACAGTGTGATGCTATGCTTTTAGATAATAATTCTAAATCAAACACCTATCCCACAATGGATACACAAGAAATTTCTGCAACAATTTCACATGAGGCAAGCATAGAAAGCATAGACGACGAAAAACTATTTTATTTTATGTCTAGAGGGCTAACAGAAACTCAAGCAAGAAGTATGATGGTAAACGGGTTTATAGATGAAATCACAAAGGAAATTCCCTTGGAATATTCTGTTGAACTATACAGACTAATAAACATGGAAATGGAAAATTCAATTGGATAAATAAAGTGTATGTACGAAAATATCACAAATGATAACCAAACTACCTATGAAATTACAAAACCTGGTGAGTATGTTTTTTACTTTGAAAATAAAAATGGTGATATAACTTTTAATATTGCATGCGAAAATGTTAATGTTTATATTTATGGATTATATCAAGAGAGAGAAGAAGATAATTTTACACTTAACATTACACAAAATCACATATCACCCAATGCAACGAGTCGATCGATTATAAAAAGTGTACTTGACGATAAAAGTACACTTAATTTTACAGGAACAATATGTATAGATAAAAAAGCGACAAACTCTATCGCACACCTTACAAATCATAACTTACTGTTGAGTAAATCTGCTCGCGCAATAACAAAACCTCAATTAGAAATAATTCCAGGTCAAGTAGAATGTACACATGCAGCCACTACCTCTCCCCTAAACAAAAATCAAATCTATTACCTCATGTCACGTGGCATATCTACCAAAAAAGCTGAACAACTTTTAATTCATGGCTTTATAGCTGAGATAAAAAATATCAAAAAACAGTATTTATAATATTTCTATAAATACTGTTTTACAGTTTAAACTAGTCCTCCAAAATAATAATGCCATCCAAATATTACATGTTCTTCTTGAAAATGACTACAAATATATTCCTTGCCTGCAAATGATGTAAAATCACTACCTGGCAAAATATTGTTCACATAACGATATTTTTTGTGTGCTATTAAATGTTTTGTGTGTTCGTTATACATTGCATTATAGTGCGATGGACCTCTTCCGCCATTAAATACTCGTGCTTGATATGATGTTAATAAAGCCTCTTTCAAAAAATTAATACATTCTTTTGGATACTGACCACCATAATGCATGGTCCAAATGAGCGTGCCTTTATACCAAATTGATGTAAATCCGGATGACTTACACCAAATATCCTTAACACAAAAATCACTATCTACAAATTCTGTGAATTTATAACCCGGCATACCTGGCATATCTTTTGTTTTAACTTTATCAACACACACATATCCGGCAAGCATCGCTTCAAAAAAAATATTCTCAACGTCTGCTACTGCCAAACTTAATTCTTCCAAATTTCGTGCCATTTTAATTCCTCTTAATGTAAAATGATTATTGTTAAAAAACTATTTTAGCAATTTATGTTATCATCACATACTTTATTTGTCAATCAAAAAACCGACCTAATTGGTCGATTTTTTGATTTAAATCGCGCTTAATTCCTTGTGCGTGCGATTTATTTTTTATCTTTTACCTTTCCGAAACCCTGTTCCTGCCGGAATCAATCGTCCAATGATGACATTTTCTTTCAAACCTCGGAGATGATCTTTCTTTCCTGAAATTGCTGCGTTTATAAGTACACGAGCAGTTTCTTGGAATGATGCAGCTGACAAGAATGATTCAGTAGACAGAGCAACTTTTGTAATACCAAGTATCATCGGTTCTCCTTCTGCTACTTTACCGCTTCCCACTTCAGTATTTGCATCATTGAATTCACTTAATTCCACAATTTCACCCGGAATTAAAGTTGTATCCCCAGCATCTTTAACTCTAACACGTGAGAACATTTGTCTGATAATAATTTCAATATGTTTGTCATTAATACCCTCACCTTGTGAAGCATAAATTTCTTGAATTTCACTAACAATATATCTATGCACTGCCTCCTTACCCATTGTTGCATACAATTTTTTCAAATCAATATGTCCCTCATTCAATTGTGAACCAATTGCAACCAAATCACCTTTTGCAACATTAAGTGTAGAATTTGCTGGCACGCTATATTTTTTCTGCTTTTTCTTTTTATCAGTGGTTTCAATAACAACTGTAATGGTCTTGCCGCCATCATCTTCAATTTCAACAACTTTACCATCAATTTCAGAAATAATTGCCTCTCCTTTTGGAGAACGTGCCTCAAAAATTTCCTCAACACGAGGAAGTCCTTGCGTAATATCACTTCCAGCTACGCCTCCAATATGGAAAGTACGCATAGTTAGTTGTGTACCAGGCTCTCCAATAGCTTGAGCTGCCACGGTTCCAACCGCTTGACCCATAGCAACCAAATTGCTGCGACCCAAATCTAAACCATAACACTTCTGACAAATTCCTCTAAGTGTTTTACAAGATGTTGCCGTACGAATCTTTACTTTATCAATTCCAGATTTATCAATTGCTGCAGCCTGCTTTTTATCAATTAAATCACCAGACTTAGCAAGTACTTTACCAGTTTTTGGATGCTTAATTGCTCCCAATGCAGTTCGTCCCACAACACGAGAAGCAAAATCAAGTCCGATACGATCTGAATCTTCACGATAAACAAATCCACCAATCTTATCACCACAATCTTCTTCAGTAACAATCACATCTTGAGCTACATCCACTAGCCTACGAGTTAAATAACCAGCTGTTGCCGTACGAAGTGCTGTATCAGCCATACCTTTACGAGCACCATGAGTTGAGATAAAATACTCCAAAACATCAAGTCCTTCTTTATATGAACTTCGTACTGGTAATTCCAAGGTCTCACCAGTTGCTCCAGCCATAAGACCTTTCATACCGGTCATTTGAACCACAACTGATTCACTACCACGAGCTTTAGAATAAACCATCGAATAAACCGGACCTTCTTTATCAAGTCCATTTCTCACAACCTCTGTAATTTCATCTTTTGCTTTATTCCATACATCAATAGAACGATTTTTTCGCTCTTCTTCTGTTAGGAGTCCCATATCATAATTTTCTCGAACCTCTGCTACTTTTTCTTGCGCCTTCTTTAAGATTGTTTCCTTTTCTTCCGGGACCTTTAAGTCATCCATTCCCCAACTAATACCTGAGAGTGTAACATTTTTAAATCCTAAATGTTTGACTTTATCAATAAATAATGCTGTTTCGTCTTGACCAACAGTTTCCAACATCGTCGCAACAATACTCTTTAACTCCACTTTTGTTAATTCTTCATTAATAAACCGCATACTCTCCGGCAAAATATCATTAAACATCGCACGTCCTGTTGAAGTTTTATAAGTCTTTTTCTTATACTGCAAATAAATTTCAGCATTAACATCAATAATATCATTTTGATAAGCTAATATTGCTTCATCAATTCCTGCAAAAATTTTACCTTCACCCTTTGCACCTTTTTTAATATGAGTTAGATAATAAACGCCAAGCACCAAATCAAGTGAAGGAGTTGTAATAGGGTCTCCACTTGCCGGTTTGATAAGATTTTTTGAAGAAAGCATAATATTTGCACATTCTTCACGTGCGTCTTTTGTAAGGGGAACATGAACTGCCATCTGATCACCATCAAAATCAGCATTAAATGCGGCACATACCATAGGATGTAACTGGATTGCCTTACCTTCAATAAGTACCGGTTGAAATGCTTGAATGGACAACCTGTGAAGTGTCGGTGCACGGTTAAGCATTACATAATGATGTGAAATAATATCATCAAGAATTTCATATGCTTCTTCGGTTTCATTATCAACCATTTTTCCAGCTGTACGTACATTATGTGCATACTCACGCTCGATTAATTTATTGATAATAAATGGTTTGAATAATTCAAGTGCCATACGCTTTGGTAATCCAGCCTGATGCAACTTTAACTGAGGCCCAATCACAATTACACTACGACCTGAATAATCAACACGCTTACCCAATAAATTTTGTCGAAAACGTCCCTGTTTACCCTTCAAAGAATCTGCAAGTGATCTAAGGGCTCGACGTTGTCCCGTTGAGGCCGCTACAGATGCTTGTCCACGACGAGCACTATTATCAAATAATGCGTCAACAGCCTCTTGCAACATACGCTTTTCATTTCGCGTAATAACCTCCGGAGCATGCAATTCCATTAACTTTTTAAGACGATTGTTTCTATTTATGATACGACGATACAAATCATTTAAGTCAGAGGTCGCAAAACGTCCACCATCTAAAGCAACCATCGGACGTAAATCCGGTGGAATAACCGGAATGACCGTTGGCAACATCCATTCAAGTTTAATATTTGCCTTTTTAATCCCTTGATAAAACTTAATTCGTTTCAATATTTTTTTCTTCATAATTGAATCAGCTTCATCAACTTTTTGAGCCAATTCCTCACTCATTTTATCAATATCCATTTCAACCAAAAGTTCTCTTATAGCTTCAGCTCCAATACCCGCAGAAAACACTTGTCCAAAACTTGTAGATAAATTAAAATACTCCACTTCTGTTAAAATGTTGTATTTTTCCATATTTTTGAGTGCATCACGCTTTGAACGAAATTGTTTTTTCAGTTCTTGCAGCACATCTTTATCATCAGTATTTTGTAGCTCTTTCTGTTTATGTTTGAATTCACTCTCTAGATTTTCCAATGCTTGCTTACGTGCTTCCAAATCTACATCAGTAATAATATACGAGGAAAAATAAATTACTTTTTCCAGTGCTTGTGGCGAAAGACCTAGAGCCAACCCAATTTTACTTGGAATACCACGTAAAAACCAAATATGAGACACCGGTACAGCTAATTTAATATGCCCCATTCTTTCACGACGAATAATTGAACGAGTTACTTCAACTCCACATTTATCACAAGTTATACCCTTATATCGAATGCGCTTGTACTTTCCACAATAACATTCCCAATCTTTTGATGGACCAAAAATTCTTTCACAAAATAGACCATCCATCTCAAATCGTTGTGTACGATAATTAATTGTCTCGGGTTTTGTGACTTCACCACTTGACCATTCAAGAATATCTTCAGTCGAAGCAAGACGTAACTGAACACTATCAAAATCACTAACTTTTGTTATGCTATTTTCCATATTTTTTACTTTAAAAGTATATTTTAGATGTTTAAATACTTATCTGTTGAAATTTCAACACCAAAGATTACTTTTCATCTACGCCTACATCCTTTGTGTTGTCTTCTCTACTTGCATCATTAGACTCGACCTTTTGTCCAATGAGATTTACATTCAAACATAATCCTTTAAGTTCATTTACCAATACATGAAATGAAGCTGGAAGATTTGGACTTTTAATCTCTTCCCCTTTAATGATCGATTCATATGCCTTTGAACGTCCAAGTACATCATCTGATTTAATTGTAAGCATTTCTTGTAAAGTGTGTGCTGCCCCATAACCTTCAAGTGCCCACACTTCCATTTCTCCAAAACGCTGTCCACCAAATTGAGCTTTACCTCCAAGTGGTTGTTGTGTAATAAGTGAATATGGCCCAATAGAACGCATATGTAATTTATCATCAACAAGGTGATTTAATTTCATAATATACATAACACCCACAGTTGATTCATTATCAAATGGTCTACCAGTTTTACCGTCTATCAATCTGATTTTTCCACTTTCCGGTAATCCGGCAGATTTTAATTCTTTTTTAATATCTTGTTCACTCACACCATCAAGCGCAGGTGTGGCTGCTGTATAACCATGCTCACGAGCTGCCCAGCCCAAATGCGTCTCCAGAATCTGTCCAATATTCATACGACTCGCTACGCCAAGTGGATTTAAAATTACATCAACCGGCGTACCATCTGGTAAATAAGGCATATCTTCCACTGGAGCAATCCTTGAAATAACGCCTTTATTTCCATGGCGCCCGGCCAGTTTGTCACCTACAGCAACCTTCCTCATTTGTGCAACTGAAATCTGAATTTGCTGACTAACTCCGGTAGGTAGTTTATCGCCCTCCTCACGTGTAAAAATTTTAATATCTACAACCTTTCCATGTTCACCATGTGGTAAATATAATGATGAATCTTTCACATCTCTTGATTTTTCACCAAAAATTGCCCGAAGTAATCTTTCTTCTGCAGTCAAATCTCCTTCACCTTTTGGTGTAATTTTACCTACTAAAATATCCCCTGAAGATACTTCTGCCCCAATTCGAATAACACCTGTCTCATCTAAATTTTTCAATCTATCTTCACCAATATTTGGAATATCTCTCGTAACTATTTCTGGTCCAAGTTTTGTATCCCGAACATCTATTTTAAAATCCTCAATATGGATTGAACTATAACGGTCATCCCTGAGAACTTTCTCAGAAATAATAATTGCATCCTCAAAATTAAATCCTTCCCATGGTACAAATGCCACAAGCATGTTCTGTCCTAAGGCAAGTTCACCATGTTCCGTTGAGGAACCATCTGCCAACAATTGTCCCTTCTTTACTTTTTCACCTTTTTCTACACGTGGCACTTGATTCATTGAAGTAAAAGCGTTTGATTTCATGAAAGTATGCAAAAGATACTCTCGTTTATATACTTTTTTCCTTGAAGATGCCGATGCTTTTTCTTTCACAACTATTTTATTTCCATCCACTTCAATAACCTCACCATCATTTTTAGCTATTACAGCCTGTCCTGAATCAGCAGCTGCTTTATCTTCGATACCTGTTCCAACAAGTGGAGCTTCCGGTTTTACACAAGACACAGCTTGACGTTGCATGTTTGAACCCATAAGAGCACGGTTAGCATCATCATGTTCCAAGAATGGAATAAGTGATGTCGCCACAGAAATACACTGCTTTGGTGAAACATCAATCATATCCACACTTGTTGCTGCGACCATATCAGGTTTTCCTCCAACACGAGCTTCTACCATCTTTTCTATAATATTTCTATCCTCATCTAGCTTTGTGCCACCATGAGCTATTGTTTTACGATCTTCAATTGTTGCATTAATATATTCAGGCTTATCCGTAACAAATGGCACAACGGCTATTGTTTCACTTTTATCTTTTATAATTTTTTTAATATCAGCTTCTTCGAGTTTCGTGCCTTTTTTAACACCAGCAACACTTTTAGCCAAAATTCGCCCAGCTAACGCCGTCTTATTATTATTCACCTCTTGTTTTACAGGCAAATAAGGAGTCTCCAAAAACCCATATTCATTTATGCGTGCATAAGTCGCCAAGTGACCGACAAGTCCAATATTTGGTCCTTCCGGAGTTTCTACAGGGCATATGCGTCCATAATGTGATTGATGTACATCACGCACCTCAAATCCAGCGCGTTCCCTAGTCAAACCACCTGGACCAAGCGCAGATAAACGTCTTTTATGTTCCAATTCAGCCAATGGATTAACTTGATCCATAAATTGTGATAATTGAGAGGAGGAAAAAAATTCTTTAATTGAAGCTGACACCGGTCTTGAATTAATAATTTGACCAGGCACAACCGTATCAACATCACACGTACTCATCCTATCTTTTATATTTCGTGCCATTCTAGCAAAACCAATACGCATCTTATTTTGCACTAGCTCACCAACTCCTCTAACACGCCTATTACCTAAATGATCAATATCATCAGCAATCGCTTGAGGATCATTATTCATGCGGATTATTTCTTTGATAATCAGTATAAAATCCTCAATATTCAAAACGCGATTTTCTGTTGTGTTTTCTCTTTCTACCTCTAAGCGCTGATTCAAGCGATATCGTCCCACAGCTCCAAAATCATAACGATTAAAATCAAAAAACATTGAATCAATCATTTGCTTTGCATTTTCTTCTGTTGCAAGGTCTCCTGGACGAATTCGTTTATACACTTCTTTATATCCTTCACCTTGTGTCTTGGTAATATCCTTTGCAAGAGTTTCTTCAATGTAATCGACATCAATTACTTCAACATCATCAGCAAATAACGCTTTAATTTCATCGTCACTACCATATCCAAAGGCTCTGAGCAATGTTGTTACAGTTAACTTCCTTTTACGATCAATTTTTACATAGATTACACCATCACGATCTGTTTCAAGTTCAAGCCACGCACCGCGATTTGGAATAATTTTTGCTCCAAAATATTTCTTACCTTTGATATATTCCATTGAGAAAAATACTCCCGGTGAACGTATCAATTGTGAAACTATAACACGCTCTACCCCATTTATAATAAATGTTCCACGATCAGTCATTAGTGGAAATTCTCCAAAATAAATTTCTTGTTCTTTTACTTCACCTGTTTTTTTAAAAACCAACTTTGCAATTGCACGAAGCGGAGCGTCAAAGGATAAATTTTTATCCCTTGCGGTACGTTCGTCATACTTTGGCTCATCTAAAAAATAATCAGAAATAGACAACTCCATTTCCTTTCCCGCAAAATCAACAATTGGATTTATTTCATCCAATAATTCCTGCAAGCCTTTTTCCATAAACCAATCATAAGAAGCTGTCTGTGCCTCAATTAGATTTGGAAGTGAAACAGCTAATTGTTTTTTGAAAAACTTGCGTTTTGCAAGCGAAGAAGAGGCGCTGAATTTCCCCTTTATCTTCATTTTTTTATCTTCAACCATAAAAAGACCTCCCATCATACGATATTCTCAAGCTTTGTTTAGTATCTTGAAAACTTTAGTTATACCTTACTGATGGAGTTTTTAGAATGATTACTATTTAATTGTCGCACAAATTTGTCCGATATTGCATCCAAACTTGACACGCAAATTCCTGTTTAAGAACAGAAAATCCGCACCATTAAAGTGGATTATTTTCAGTAAATGGAATGATAACAAATTACAAATATTTTGTCAAATTCAAAATTTTACAAACATTTCTTAAAATAAAACTCTCCGGATAAAATAAATCATATCCGAAGAGTTTGTCAAGAACATAATAGTATTCGTTTCTATTACGCACCACACGCACCTCCATTACTTGCATTTGTTGCCTTACCGGTTCCAAATCCAGCATTAGGTACTTCGTTAGAAAGTTCTTTTGTACATGCTTCTGGTTGTTCATTAAATGCTGAACAAATTGCTTTAAGAATACTTTCACTATCACGCCCTGATTGAATAACTTCTCCGTTAATCACAAGTGTTGGAGAACCTTGTACGCCATATTTTTCATTATCTTCTTTATTTACATTAAACTGCGGAAACTGACCACTAACATAAGAAGATTTATCTTTTGCTAATTCACTTACTTTATATTCTGCATCTGTCGTTGCAATACACTGTTTAAGCAAATTCTGATTAATTTTTGCTTTTACAAGACATTGCTGTGATTCTGATGCGCTACCACTTTTTGTAGCCAAAAAACAATTTAGATAAGTACTTAATTTTGTTGGCTCATTTTTTTGTATACAATACTGACGTAGATTTTCTTTAAGTTCTTTTTCACCGTGCATTGCATAATATACAAACTTTATTTCTGCGTCAACTGTATTACCCAATGCTTTTATTGCTGGCAGATATCCTCTCTCCATTTGAGTGCCATATGGACAAAAACTCATTACAAACAACTCAACTTTTGGCTTGTCGGACTTTGCTTGCACTTCTGTTGCTGGTTTAACTTGTTTTTTTTCATCATTATCTTTTTGTTTATCTTCTAATTCCTTTATATCAATCAATTGTGGAATAAATTTCTTCTTATCCTTTGTTAAATATGAAGTAATTTCTTGATCCTCTACAACAAGATCAATTTTATATAAACCGCTTTCTTCTGTAACATTTTTAATTTCAACTTTTGTGCCTGGTGCCACTAACTGTTCTTTGATTAATTTTAGTGCATCTGCAGACACCTCCTTACTCACCTTCTCACTTACCGGTTTTGAACCATTGTCTGTATTATCTTTTTTCTGTTGAAAAAATATTACAGCTCCAATAACAATAACTATAATAATCAACCATATAAAAATACTATTACCCTTACCGGAAGAACTATCACAACACACGTCCTCAGATGAGGCTTTTATATCCTTCGTTACTTTTGATTCATTTTTCTCACTTTTTTCAGAATCTTTTTTCTTTGATTCTTTTGATTCTACTGAATCTTTAGACTCATCAGAACCTTTCTTTTCTGACTCTTTTTTTTCTTCAGTCATTTGTTTATATATTACTATTTAATCATTGTTAACCACAAAAACTAATATCAATATATCAGTTTTGTATATAATATCATAATATTATGTATGTGCAAAATTTAATGTCTTGATAATCGTTTCAGCAATTCTAGCTGTTGTGTATCCTGCTGGAATATTTGTTACCAATTCAAAACTATCTATATTATCGATACTCATGTTATTTTTCTTTAACATTCCATCCATTATTGGAAAAAACTTTTCCAATAAATTATTTTCATCAATCCAACTTTCCTCATCAAAATAATTATCCCC
Organism: Candidatus Moraniibacteriota bacterium; assembly: GCA_027031945.1. Classification (GTDB taxonomy): domain Bacteria; phylum Patescibacteriota; class Minisyncoccia; order Moranbacterales. The sequence continues at coordinate 17,583 of JALVPE010000040.1, read as the reverse complement.
ATCAAATATTGCAATAGTAACCTCTTTTTCTTTTACTAGTAATTGTAACGTTTTTTTCATAACCACAAAATTTCTTACATTTCTCAATAATCTACACTTATTCCATTAATAATCTTGACTGCTTTATCTACATCATATATATCTTCCAAATAAGAAAGTATAACATATAGTGTTTTATCATGTTTATCATATATGAATTTATCATCTGTAGATTTTGGATCAATTATTGTACCATTTAACACTCTGTGCATTATATGATGTGCAGCATCTTCTTTATTTAAGTGTCCAAAACATTTCTGTTCTAAAATATTGGTAATATACATGTAATGCTCCATACCAATCTGTTTAAAAATATTATCCACAAGAGCTTTTCTTTGCTCATATATCCTCTTTGCACTAACGGCACTATGCTCAAAATCTTGTTTTGCAACACTAATATTTTCATTGTTACCAAAAACACCATTCTCTACAGCATGTATATTTTTTAATTCCTGATGTTCTAACATATTTTGTGATGTGTCTTAAATATTTTTACACCAAATACTGATATTCATGTTTTAGTCCAGTATAGCACAATATTCATATGTATACAAAACTTTGATATTTAAAAATTTATATGTTTTAATAGTATATATGCAAATCACAATAAACAAACGAGCAAAATTTGATTATGAGCTTCTAGAGAAATATGAAGCTGGTTTGGTATTGTTTGGTCATGAAGTAAAATCAATAAAAACTGGACATATATCTCTAAAAGGCGCATTTATTACAATACACAATAATGAGTTATACTTAACTAACGCATTGATACCACTTTATCAATATGCTAGCGATATTACTGATTATGATCCAAATCGCTCTCGTAAATTACTTATAAAAAAAAGTGAGCTTCGTTCACTCATCGGGAAAAAAACACAGGCAGGCTTGACAATGGTGCCTATTCGTGTTTATACTAAGAAAAACCTCATTAAATTGGAATTCGCACTTGCGCGTGGAAAAGCCAAGCATGATAAAAGAAATACGATAAAAAAACGTGAGGTCGACAGGAATATAGCTCGTGCGTTGCGAAATTGAATTTATTTTATATTTTTTGATACATTATCTTGAAATTGTAATTTAAAAATTGAAAATTAAATAAGGGGATGATTAGTTTTCGACAGTTTGTTGTCTGCTAATATACACGCCGAGCATGTATATTTATCTCGTAAATCTAATATACAATTTTGATAAGTGCAAACTTAATCAATAAAGCAAAAGTAGCATTTGCTAACGCATTTGCATCATCTTTTGCACCGTCTCTAGCGTAATAAACGCTTGAGCCATCACATGAACTGAGCGTCTCATAAGTTCGCTGTGGTGTCATATTTTTGAGACTCGCTTTTATTGGTATCTTTGTCAATAATAAGTTAAATTTCAAAGATAGATTAATAAGTGTTTTGACTATTTTGCTACTATTAATCGAAATAAGCTTGTTTGCACAAGCTTGCAAAATATGTCTAAGCGTGTAAAAATTATTATCAGATTTACAAATTTGGACGTGGGTGCAATTCCCACCATCTCCACACGACTTAATTTTCAATTTTTAATTTATAAGCACTAATAACATGCGTAGACGATTTAGACGAAAACCTAAAAAAACTTCAAAAATTCCCCAGATGCGTGCAAACGAGCGAATTTTTGCCGACCCTGTCATTTTAATTGATCAAAATGGCAATTATGTTGGTGAAACATCTTTAACAGAAGCTCGTGCCATGGCAGAAAGTGCTGGTTTAGATCTAGTGGAAGTATCTCCAAAAGCGCAACCTCCGGTTTGCAAAATATTAGATTATGGTAAATTTCAATATACACAACAAAAACAATACCGCCAAAGTCAAGCTGCTCAAAAAACAGTTAGTACAAAAGGAGTTCGCATTGGTTTACGAACAGATACTCATGATTTAGATTTCAAAAAACGTCAAACAGAAAAATTTCTTTCAAAAGGCAATAAAGTAAAAGTAGAAATAATATTACGTGGACGTGAAAAATCACACCAAGAATTAGCTAAAAAAAATATAACGGAATTTTTAGAAATGTTAGAAATTCCATTTCGAATAGAAGAAGATTTGAAAAAATTTCCAGGTGGATTCAACACAATTATTGCACCGGAATAAGCTTGTTTTTTAAATTTATATTGTAATAATATTTGACAAATCAGACTAAATCATATAGAATTTACCAACAGTTATTGATTTCAACCAATTACACAATTTTGATGTGATTGTATATTTATTTAGATAAAACATTATGCCAAAGAGAAAAAGTAATCGAGCGTTGATGAAAAAAATTAAAATTTCTAAAAATGGAAAAATTAAACGACGCTCAACAGGTCAAAACCATTTCAATAGTAAAGAATCTGGGAAAAAAACCAGAAATAAGAGAAGGGACAAAAGACTTTTCAAAACAGATGAAAAAAATATCGCAAAAGCATTAGTTTAAATTATTAACATACAGTATAGACGCGATTAATCGTGTCTATACCAGGAAAAAATATGGCAAGAGTAAAACGCGGAATTACTGCAAATAAACGCAGAAAAAATCTATTAAAATTAGCAAAAGGATTTAAATGGCGACGAAAATCACACTATCGTGCAGCAAAAGAAGCTGTACTGAAAGCAGGTAAATACAAGTACCGTGATCGTCGCACTAAAAAACGCACAATGCGTAATTTATGGGTTTTGCGACTCAATAACGCACTGAGACTTCATGACGAAAAATATTCAACATTCATCAATAAGATGAAAAAGAAAAATATTGAATTAGATAGAAAAGTATTGTCAGAATTAGCAACTGAAAACCCAAAAACTTTTGAATTATTTGTAAAAGAAGTAAAATAATCATCTCCTACAATAAAAAGCTATCACCTTTATATAAAGATAGCTTTTTATAATTTTACCTAGAAATACATTACTAGCAAAAAGTTATTTAGGCTACATAGGTAACCATTTAGATTTTTTCTCTTTGTCATTCCTGCGTAGACAGGAATCTTTTTATAAATACAAAAATTTTCTTTAAATTTGTTTGTAAAATTCCAGACAATGTTGTTTCCAATCATTTGCTAATCGCTAATGAAGAAATAAACACTTGCCCACCAACGGAGGAAGGTTTCTGAAATGACATGAGTTTTTTGATAGAAAAACCTAAATGGTTATCTGCCAATTCGCAGACATAGACCTTGACATACAATAACTAATGCGCTATATTATATGGTCAATTGTTTTTTAACAACCATCAATAATAAAGAGGAATCACCATGGAAAATCAAACTTCACATTTAACAATGCTGTGTGGTCGCTTAATTAACCTTTCTGCTATCGCTTCAATAGAAGTCCAGTTTAAAGCATCTACAATGACGTTAACAAACAGTCAAAAATTGGATGTAGAATTTACATGCATATTAATGATCCAAGCAAAATATTATGATAAAAGGACAATAATTAAAGTGCCCCTCAAAAAAACAATGAATCAGGAAGAATTAACAAAAAAATTTCCAAATATCATATTTGATCCCAAACTACTGCCATTAGTATCAGATGGGGAAAAAGACATTTACTTTGATAAATGTTTATTAACAGAAAAACAACGACATCGAATCCTGACGGATATCCAAAAAGAACTTCCCACTGGACTTGATAAACAAAACTTGAGAAATATAATAGAGATTATAATATAATAATGTCACTTGCCATGTAATATAGTATAATGTTGCATGGTTTTTTATTTTTCTTCTTTTTTCGTATGTTTTGCGATTACATCTTTTGTTAGACGTATAATCGCATGGAAAGGTAGCCAGAGCCATAGCGTGCGCTCAATCCAAACTCCCATTATTTGATTGATATTTGTATATTTTGGATTAGCCATTTTGTAGTAGATTAAACAATTAATACTAACATGTTTAGTAATACTTTTTTTCAAAAGTTTTCACTTTATCAATGAGTTCATACATCGCAATTCCAGCAGCAACGGAAACGTTTAGTGACTGTTTCTTCCCTCTCATTGGTATATCTATCATTGTATCACAAAGTGATAATGTTTGCTCATCTATACCTACCGGCTCATTTCCCAGTACCAAAGCAATACTCTCGTTCGTTTCAAATTTTTTATAGTCAATACTCTTTTTTCCTTGCTCTAATGCCACTATTTTGACACCTTTCTTTTTCAATTTAGCAACCAAATCCTCAACTTTTTCATATCTATCCCATTTCACATAATCAATTGCTCCAAGTGATGTTTTGATAATTTTGCGCTCAGGCTTAGTGGTATAAATCTCTGTACCATCTGGCGGAGTTGGTGTGTATCCTGTCAAATATATTTTGTCCACACCAGCTCCATCAGCAGTACGAAAAACTGCACCCACATTATAGGCACTTCTAACATTGTGCAAGATTAAATAAAATTTTTTATCTATGTTTTCCATAAATTTTTTGCTACAAATTGCCTTTGTGTACAGATAATTGCTTTACATTAAGAGGCTGATTCATTATAATTTATAATAGATTAAATTAATTAAAATGTAAAATAATAAAAAATAATGGATACATTACAAAAACTAAAAGATTTTATCGCTCAGAGTGAGCTTGGTGAAGACGACAAAAAACTCTTTAGTTCTTTTTTGGACGATTTGAGTGAAGAAGAAATAAATGATATGCACAAATCATTTGAAGATAATCCCGCATTGCTTCCACGCTTTTGGCAAAATACCAGATCAAAAATAATGGCCATCTCTGCGATAAATACGAGTGAATCAATACCCGAAGAACAAAAAACTGAATTAATTGATGATATTATATCAATGAATGAAGATGAATTTAAATTATTTTTAGATTCTATCACTGCAGTATTATCAAGCGAAGATCCTCAAACAGCTCTCAAACAATTATCACAAGAGCAAGAGCAAGCTCACGAAGAATTCATATCTCAAGCAAAAAAATTTATAGAGCAACTCAAACAAGAGCATTTAGTACTACAAAAAGATCAAGATGAGGACGACTACGAAGATGCACTAGCAAAAATCAAAGAATTATAAATTAATCAACAAAACTATGTCAAATTTTGAAAAACCAACTACACCAGAAGAACAATCAGAGCAATTGAGCGCACCAGAACAAAATAATGTTCCAGAACAAGGTCCCGAGGATGAATTTTCTCCCGAGTTTCTACGGAAAAAATTTGCCCAGCAAGATACACAAAGTAATGAAGTAATTAAACGAACAAACAAATTACTAAACCATATTGACGGGATAGATGATGAAGAACCTGAAGTCACGGAAAAATTAAATAAAGAAACGGGTGGATTTTTAAAAAAAATTGGAAAAATTAAGGCTTTAAGGAATGCACTGACTCTTCTTGCTCTTCTCGCGCCTGCGGCAGCACAAGCTGGCACACTAGATGCGGTTAAGGGCGCTGTTGCACAAACACAAGAATACAACAAGCAACACACTACACACAATACTGCGTTAGAATATATAAATGCACAAAAGGCGCAAAGGAATAGAATGATTATTACAAAAAATGGAAGATTAAAACCAAAAACTATGCATGGGGATGCTCATCTTAATAGTGTTTTAGAAACATTACGAGGAGCTCAAAATCTTCATGAACAAGTGCTACTAAATGATTTAAAGGGTGTCAAATTTGGCACAACACACGTTAACAAACTCAATGCCGTACCGATACGTTTGCATCGCATGGGAGAAAAATATCCAACAGTAAATTCTCTTGGTAATATACAACATGGTATGCTTAGAAAAAATAGAGGGAGACTTGATAATATACATAATGGCGAAATTTATGGCAACAATAAACCTTCACATGTAAAATTTCAGTCATATAATAATGTTGACAGCGATAACATCTCTGCTGACCCAACTTCCGATGTTGGCATTAGCAGTATAGGAATTAATAATAATAGATAAGTCTATATTTTAACATCTTTTAACTGTGCCCTTAATTCTTTGTAATTAGGTACAGTTTTTTTTACCAATGTCCAAAATTTTTTTGAATGATTCATTTCTTGTAAATGACACAGTTCATGCACCACAATATAATCTCGCAATTCATCGGGTAAACACATCATTTTACAATTAAAGTTTAGGTTTCCTTTACTACTACAACTACCCCACCTCGTTGCCTGATGCCTTATAGACACTCTTTTGTATTCAAAGTTGTAATAAGAATTAAATTGCAGAAGTTTCGCTTCTACTATTGGTTTGAGTGTTTTTTTCATATAATTTATCACACTTTCATCTATTGTGATATTATTATTTTTGTCTCCGATTTGTTTTGTAATCCATTGAGAATGCTTGATTATTTCTTTTTCTATAAACACTTGCCTACACATTTTTGGAGCAGTGACGATAAGTGAACCATCTTGATGCACGATGAAATTGATTTGTCTTTGATATTTCCGTCTTTTTAATGTATACGAAATATTTTTATCATCTATTTTTATAATATTTTGTATCATAAGTTAAGGTTACAATACATAATACAATCCACCTGCAATCAAAAAAAGCAATGTTATATCACCCACTATAATGATTGGGATTATTCTAGAATATTTAAATTTCAAAACTCCCAACATTACAATTAGAATATCATTTGGAATAGGCGCAAATGATGCATACAAATATGTAAACAGATAGACTCCCCAACTTGGCAGTTTTGTCACATATTTAAACATGCTGTTATATATTTTACTATTACTCATACTCATCACATCTCCTGCATGACGAGAAATAAAGAAAAATAAACTATCTCCCACTGCCATCCCAATGCCTCCTATAACACTAATTATTACAGGGTCAAAACCCGCGCCCAAATATGCAAAAAACGTAGCATAAAATGATGCCGATGTAAGAAAAGAAGTGCTAGACAAAACAGCTACCAACAAAAGTATGAGATACATGTTTCTTATACCCATTGATTCTACTAGTACATTCACATCCACATTAAACAAAAAAATGGCCCAAATAACCAATGCACTAATTGCTATAGTTAATATTATTTTTTTTCTTTTAATTTGTTTCACTTAACCATTCTTTAATATTTTGTTTAATTTTACTTTCTGAAAGCCCTACATCTTCCAAAACCTCATCTCTTGAGCCATGAATTGTAAATTTATCTGGTAATCCTAACATCTTGATTTTAATATCGATGCCCTCATTCAAAACGTATTCCCCCACAGCACTACCAGCTCCACCAGCCACTACGTTATCTTCCACAGTTATGAAACTACTATGAGTTTTTGCCAGTTCTTTTATAAGGTTTTCATCAAGAGGCTTTACAAACCGCATATTTACCAATGTCATATCCAGTTCCTTTGCTATATCGACACATCTTTCAACCATTGCTCCAAAAGCAATAATCGCTACTTTTTTACCTTTATTTAAAATTACGCCTTTTCCAATTTTTACAGCAGTATCATTTTTGTTTAATTTATCAGCACCACCTCCACGCGGATACCTCACAACTGTTACACCCTCGTGTTCATATAATACATCCAACATTTTTGCACTCTCTTGCAAATCAGCAGGCACAGCAATGATGACGTTTGGCACACATCTAAGAAATGATATATCAAAACTCCCTGCATGAGTTGCTCCATCTGGACCTACTATGCCAGCTCTATCAACTGCAAACATGATATTCAAATTTTGCAAAGCAACATCGTGAATGAATTGATCATAAGCTCTTTGCAAAAACGTAGAATAAATTGCTACTACCGGTTTTTTATTTTCACAAGCAAGTCCCGCCGCAAACGTAACTGCATGTTGTTCGGCTATTCCTACATCATGGTATCTATCTGAAAAATTTTCTCTAAATTCTTTAAGTCCAGAGCCCTCGCACATTGCTGGAGTAATTGCATGTAATTTTTTGTCTTTTTTTGCCTTAGTATTTATCCAAGTGTCAAAAACGTCTGTGAAAGTTTGTTGTTTTGTCTTTTTTTCTAGCTTTTTACCGGTTTTTACACAAAAAGGGCTTACAGCATGTAGTGACGTTGCATCTTTTTTCGCATACTTATAACCTCTGCCTTTTTCTGTAATAACATGTAAAAGTCGCGGTCCTTTAATATTTTTTACATTATGCAAAACATCTACAAGCGCCTCAACATCATGTCCATCAATTGGACCATAATACCCAAAACCCAGCTCTTCAAACAAAAGTCCCGGTGTAATCATACTTTTAGCCCCCAATTCAGCACGTCTGGCAACTTCATGAACTGCTGGCGCCTTTTTTGATAGAACTTCTTTACTGCTACTGCGCAAATGTTGAAACTTTTTGGATGAAATAAGTCGTGTTAAATATTTATGCATTGCTCCCACATTTGGAGAAATAGACATTTTATTATCATTAAGTATCACTAAGACATCTGACTCTATATCACCAGCATGATTTAATGCTTCAAAGGCCATTCCACCGGTTAGCGCACCATCTCCAATTACTGCCACAATGTGAGGCGAATTTCTCCTATCACGATTTGCTCTCTCCATTCCAACTGCCGCACTAATTGAAGTAGCACTGTGCCCCACTCCGAAAGCATCATATTCACTTTCATCTCGTTTAGGAAATGGTGTTAAACCATCCTTTTGTCTAATTGTACAAAATTTATCTTTACGCCCTGTCAAAATCTTGTGCGGATATGTCTGATGACCCACGTCCCAGATAATCCTATCACGAGGAGTATCAAAAACATGATGAAGTGCAACCGTAAGCTCCACTACACCCAAATTAGACCCGAAATGTCCCCCGGTCTGAGAAACACTTTCGATTAAAAATTTCCGCATCTCATCACTAAGTTCAGACAACTGATTCCTGTCCAAAGCACGAACATCTGACGAATCATTTATGTCACACAAAATATTATATTGTTGTTTTTTCTTATTATTCATACTATATAAGTCTATCACAAATTATCTATCAAGAAAACAAAAAAGGTTCGTGTATCTATATAGATACACGAACAAAATACTTTTAAAGTTTGAGTTTATTTTTGATAACAATTAAAGAAAATGGGACTAAATACGTCCCTTCATATTCATTTTCCTCAAAGTTATTTGAAATAATTTCAACCTCAGCAAAATCACTGAAGATTTGTAATACTGTAACTTCCAACAAATTGGCGCCGAAGCCAGTTATAAAAACAGGTATATGCGAATCACCAATTTGAATTTTTATCAAAACTTCTTTCATTGTAATCATCATATCCCTCCATCATATTAGCTTTCATAACGATAGCGATTTTTCCTCTCATATTTAATTCCCTCTTTCTTAAGGAATTTTTCAAAAGCCCCTGTCAACTCAAAAACTTCTTTTACATCATCCTCTGAATAGTGATTACAAAACAGAATTGACTTTGGCATATTAAAATCATTCTCATCAAAATAATAAGCTTTACAAGATGAGATATATCGCCCATTTATTTGGAATCCATGTATACCCCCTTCATCATTCCAGTCTTGACCACCATCAACAAGTTGCTTTGCTTGATTAAATGTGAAAGTTGAATCTGATTCGGTTATGAATTGTACCATTAAGTCATTCACAAAATTTCTATACTGATTTCCATTTAACTCAGTTGTAAATTCAATCAACACCCACGAATCAAACAGTCGTCCATTTACATCAGTAACTCCTCCAGTCATAATAATCTCCTTTGTTAAATAACACGTCTCTCAGAATTACTGTTATCATCAATCCAAACATCAATTCTTAATGAATTTATGTTATATTGCATGCTTGCATATATCTTACTAATTGTCAATATGTATACTTTGACTTTTGCCAACAAATAACATAAAGTAACAGATATGGATATAGCGAAGATTAAACGAGATTATGATATTTTTACTCGAGATGAAAGCCTGATTTATCTCGATTCTTGTGCTACTTCACTTACTCCACGACCGGTAGTTGCCAAGATTTTGGAATATTATAATTCTTACAATGCCAATGTGGCAAGAGGTGCATATAGAAATAGCACAAAAGCAACCCAGGAGTATGAACTAAGTCGAAAATCTGTGGCAAATTTCATATACTCTGATAGTAGCGATGAGATTGTTTTCACGTCTGGTACAACTGCCAGTCTTAATACTATTGCCTATGGACTTCTGGGCTCAATCAAAAAAAACCACAACATAGTTACAACTGCGATGGAACATCACGCAAACTTTGTGCCTTGGCAACAACTCTCTCTCAAAACCGGTGCAGATTTTAGAGTGATCCCACTAAAAAAAGATGGCACAATTAACATAGACAAACTACTCGATAACATTGATGAAAATACAAAAATCCTAGCACTGACATTTGTATCAAATGTACTAGGAACAATTAATCCTATTGCAGAAATTACCCAGAAAGTTCGCAAAAAAAATCCCAACACACTAATAATAGTAGACGCCGCGCAAGCTGTATCTCATCTACTTGTTGATGTACAAAAACTTGATTGTGATTACTTAGCTTTTTCTATGCATAAATTATTCGGACCAACTGGTGTAGGAATTCTCTATGGCAAAAAAGAAAAACTAGAATTACTTGAACCACTGTTTACCGGAGGCGAGATGATAGAAGAAGTAACCGATACCTGTACCACATTTGCAGATGTACCTCAAAAGTTAGAAGCAGGCACTCCCAACATCGCAGGAGTAACAGCGTCCAGAGAAGCAATTGATTATATGAATGGTTTTTTGCTCAGAGAAATACGCGCGCACGAAAAAGAACTAATGCAATACTGTATAGATAGTTTTCAAGAAGAATTTGGTGATACAATAAAAATATACGGACCAAAAGACATAGAAAAACGCTCAGGCGCAATAAGCTTCACATTCAAAAATCATCATCCACACGATATAGCTACAATATTGGACGACAAAATGAACATAGCAATCCGAGCAGGACAACACTGCGCAATGCCACTACATACAGATGTACTAGGAATAAACGCAACTGCAAGAGCAAGTTTTTCTGTGTATAATGAAAAAGAAGATATTGATAAATTGATTGAGGGACTAAAGATGGTTGACAAGACGTTAAGTTAATGGTGAGTTGTAAATGGTAAATTGTGAATTAAAATCATGGATCTGTATCAAGAAGAAATTTTAGAACATTATCATAATCCGCAAAACAGTGGCAGACTTAATAATCCTACACATGAGAGATGCGCAAATAACCCTACTTGTGGCGATAAAATTTGTACAACTATAGTAGTGGAAAATAATATTATAAAAGACATAAAATTTGAAGGAGAAGGTTGTGCAATTTCACAAGCTAGCACTTCAATGGTAACTGATGAAATAAAAGGTAAATCTGTTGAGGAAGTTCTGCAAATTTCCAGAGATGATATAATAGAATTACTAGGAATTGAAATAGGAATTGGTAGAATTAAATGTGCCCTACTAGGAATTGAAACAATACAAAAAGCGCTAGAATTTGAAAAAATTGAAGAATAAATGTAGTGGACGGTCATGACCGTCCACTACACACAACTTATGAAAAAAGACAAAAAAATAATGCGAAAACTAGACTCAGTCATTGACCCAGAATTAAACTTACCTATCACAGAAATGGGACTGGTTTATGGTGCTCAGTATATTGACGGAGAAAATATAAAAATAACAATGACACTCACAACCATAGGTTGCCCGCTCTACGATATAATAAAAGACAATATCATTGAAGTATTAAAAGAAGATAAAAAAATCAAAAACGTAGAAATAGAATTAACCTTTGACCCACCCTGGAACCCAGAAATGATGACCGACAGTGCAAAAATGGAAATT
>JALVPE010000040.1:0-5760 GCA_027031945.1 Candidatus Moraniibacteriota bacterium | reverse complement strand
CAAAAAATAGTTTTTTACAGCAAATTCAAATTGTTTAATAAAAATTTGTTTAAAATAAAATAAATTGTTTATTTCATAAAAAATTATACTTGCCTTTTTGTATTCTGTTTCATTAACTGCACGATAAGAAATTGGAACACTTTCATAAGCTAACAAAATTGCATTGGCAACCATACGAGCTGTTCTTTTGTTTCCATCTTCAAATGATTGTATGTAGGAAAGCAAAATCAAACTCAAAAAAGACTTTTCAAATAAACTATCTTTACTATTAATTAACCGACACATTTTTTCTATTGCTTCTTCTATCTGAAAAACATTGTCCAAAGGCTGATAATTTGTTCCTATAATACCTACTGGTGATTGACGTAAATTTTTTACAATGCCTAAATTAAAAGTTAATAATTTGTGAATTTCCTCAATTTTTGCACGAGAAATATCTTTAAAATAAGTTGGTTTTTTCAAAACAAAATCAAAAGTTTTTTTGTGATTTAAAATCATTTGCGCTTCCTGTGCAGTTTTTCCTTCAGCAACTTTGTTTTCTTTAATAAGTGTCTCGGTATCCAAAAGTGAATAAGTGTTACCCTCAATTTGTGATGACTTCCAAGAAAATTCAATAATAATTCTTTCAAATTCTTTTTTAATTAAAGTTTCACTTTTCAATGATTTAAATCTTTGTTGAAATTCATTATGTAAAGATAAAAGTAATTCCTCTTCTTCTTTGGTAAAAATATCATTTTTCATAACTTCAAAAATTTCAAAATCAAAATTCTTTTTTATTTGACGTTGATCAAAAGAAATTGCAAAATATTTTTCTACATCAATATTTCTTATAAGATTATACTGTGGAGAAATACTATATTTTACCGCCCTGCCAGCACCTTGACGAATTAAAAATTTTTGGTCAACCAAAAACCCTAAATCACGAATAATTGTAATACGAGAAACTTTTTCAACTCTTTTTTGTACATAGCTAAAAATTTTTGAAACAGAAGCATTTGAATTTTTGGAAACATAATCCAAAACTATTTCTTGTCGTTTATTTAATTTTTTAAACTCAAAATTCATAATTATTTATTGTATCATTTTTACACACTAATTATATCATTTTTGATACAAAAAGTAAATACCCTAATTTATTCTAAACCTTTTTAAAAATAACAATGACACTCACAACTATAGGCTGTCCACTTTACGATGTAATAAAAGACAATATTATTGAAGTATTAAAAGAAGACAAAAAAATCAAAAATGTAGAAATAAAATTAACCTTTGACTCGCCCTGGAACCCAGAAATGATGACCAACAGCGCAAAAATGGAAATTGGCTTTTTGTAAAATTAACCTAACCTCATTACAATCTGCGACCTAACACCTCATCAATCCTTCTAGTTGTTGCACCAATTAACTTCGCTAAGAATGTCGATGGCAAAAAAACAACATTTTTTATATTAGAAAGCACTTTATCAAAAGCAAGAACACATAAAAATGACTGTAAAATAGCTTCATCATACAAATTTAATGACAATTTACTTGATTGTTCAAATGTCTTGTATGAATATATGACTAAATAAATGAAAAATACACTGTAAATAAAGAAACGAATATTTTTTACATTTATAATGTGCTCTGTTAAGTCATCTAATTTCATTACCTTCACTTTTTTGGAAGTTTTAATACGAGAGGGTGAAAATATGTATGTTAAATTTAGTAAAGTGTCACAAAAGGTAATAGCAATAACGACAGATGCTGTTAACACCACAAAAACCTTAGTCTCATTTGAGATATCAATTATGTGAAAATAATCATTTAATATTACTACAACAAACGGGATAATTGAACTGAATAGAAAGTAATATATTACATGTGCAATAACTGACCCAATCGGTATGACAATTAAAGCAATAGAATAAAAAAGCGCAATAGGTAATGTAATGATAAAATGAATGTAATCAAATATCTTATTGTTAAACTTGTTTCTTACAGTATCTAATAAAATAATTATAAAAATATATGAAACTAAAAATAAAACAGACTGTGTAAGATTTACTTTTGACATTGAAATAGATAAGATGTACATGACAAAAATAAAAAATATAACAAATAAAATTAAATAGAGACTAGACTTAATTTCTTTCTTTAGAGAACTCATAATATTTTGAATTATAAATTTAATAACACTGCAAAGAATTGGTAGTAAAAAAATCCATAAGATACTAATACCTTACTTCTTAATATTATATAAACAAAAGAACTATTTTTACCTTGCTTCACTAGAATAATACTCAAATAATGAACCGATGATTATACCAAAGAAAAAGATTAGCATAGCTTGCATTCAGTCCACTTGAAATTTATATATTTAGAAAACACATTATAAAAAAGCAAACCTATGGAAAAGCCTAGATTTCTGGTAGTGCTTTTTTATTATTCTTTTTTCTACAATCATTCATAAAAAGAATCGAAAATGAAATTATGACAATTACTACAATAGGAGTCCTAGTATTTATGTTAAGATACTAACTATACTTATTCAGAGTCAACCCACTTACCATCTTTTTTGATAAGTTCCACTAATTTATCAAGCGCTTCTTCTTGTGGTAGGTTGTATTCTACTACTTCTTTGTTTCTATAAAGACTAATTTTACCAGGTGCTCCTCCTACGTAGCCGTAGTCTGCGTCTGCCATTTCTCCTGGGCCGTTTACTATGCAACCCATTACTGCAATTCTTACTCCTGTTAGGTGTCCTAGTTTTTCTTTAATTGTTTTGGTTACTGTTGCTATGTCAAAAAGTGTTCGTCCGCATGATGGACAGGATATGAATTCTGCTTTTGTAATTCTTCTTTGAGTTGCTTGGAGAATCGTGAAACATACTGGGATTTCCTCTTCCGGTGGTTCTGTGAGTGAGACTCGCAGAGTGTCTCCTATTCCTTCCATCAGAAGTGTACCAATTCCGATAGTTGATTTTGCTCGTCCGTCCTCTGCGCTCCCTGCTTCTGTTACTCCTAAATGTACTGGATAGTCCATTTCTTCTTTGTCCATTTTATCCACTAGAATTCTGTTTGCTTCTATCATTATCATCGGATCAGAAGATTTGATAGCTACTACAATATTGTGATAATCATACTTTTTGAATACTCGCAAATATTCCATTACACTTTCAGCTAATCCCTCTGGAGTATTGCCATATCTTGCTAGCACTCGTCCTGATAGAGAGCCCCAGTTTGTACCAATTCTAATTGGTTTTTTGGTTTCTTTTAATTTATCTATAAATGGTACTAGCCCTTCTTCGATTCTTTCTAATTCTTTGGCATATTCTTCATCTGTTAACACTTTGTCATCATCTGCACGAGAGTCTAATAGATTTCCAGGATTTAGACGAATTTTATCTGCTTCCTCCAATGCTGCAAAAGCTGCGTTTTTGTCAAAATGAATATCAGCTACAATTGGCACATAACAATCATGCTCACTAGCTAATTTTTCTTTAATTTCTTTTAAGGCTTTGACATGTTTTACGGTCGGCGTAGTGATACGTACAATCTCACTTCCAGCATCAACACATTTCATAATCTGAGTAACTGTTGCATCCACATCCATTGTGTCAGTATTTGTCATAGTCTGTACCACAACTGGATTATCACCACCAATTGCTACATCTCCTACCATTACAACTCTTGTTTTTCTCCTTGGTTTTAATGCTTTAAATTGTTCATTTTGATTTGTCATAGTATCTCTATTAAAGATTTAATTTAACTTAACTTAAGTTTACGAAAGAATAAGTTCAATGTCAAAATAAAAACCATTCTATTTTAAATAGTATAAATTATTAAAAAATAGTCATTATTCTACAACACTACTATACTACGTAGTATAGTAGTGTTTTGCTTATATGAGTTTCTTAGTTTTTTTAAATATAAAAAATTAAACTCATCAAATTAAACTATGCAAAAATTGTAAAATAATGGTAAAATGTACTTTGTAAAAACCTAAATAAATAATATCGATGAAAGATAATAATTATGTAGTAATAATGGCTGGCGGAAGCGGTACGAGATTATGGCCATTGTCTCGTAAAGAGCATCCCAAGCAATTTCAAAAACTAACAAGTGAAGAATTTACTTTAATCCAAGAAACTTATAACAGAATTTGTCCATTAGTTAAACCTGAAAAAATATTTGTTTCTACAACAACTCAATATGTAGACTTGGTCAAAAAACAATTACCCAAACTACCAAAAAACAATATCATAGTAGAGCCATGCGGAAGAGATACAGCGCCTGCTATGGGACTTGTAGCTTATACAATTTACAAAAAAGACAAAAATGCAACTATCATAACAACTCCATCAGATCATGCTATTAAAAATCCTGATATTTATGTTTGCACAGTACAAACTGCTATTGAAGTCTTGGAAAAACATGATAAAAGATTTGGACTCATAGGAATAAACCCTACTGAACCTAGCACAGAATTAGGATATATCCAACTTGGTAATGAAATAAAGGGTAAATACAAACACAAAGTATTTGAAGCAGAGGCTTTTAAAGAAAAACCAAATGCCAAAACTGCAAAAGAATACTTTTCTCACTGGTCTTACTTGTGGAATGCTGCTTACTTTATTTTCAAAGCATCTACTTTATTGAATATGATGAAAACCCATGCACCATACATTCCAGAAACTTTAGAGCAAATGAATAAAAAAACATCAAAAAAACAACAGAATGAACTTTACAAATCACTCCCCCGTGAACCAATCGATACTGTCATATTAGAAAAATTAACTCAAAAAGAACGATTTGTAGTTCCGGCAGATTTAATTTGGAGTGATGTAGGAAATTGGAAGACACTACATGACTTTTATAAAAATGGAAGTACAAATGTATATCGTGGTATTGCCTACACAACAGATACAAAAAATTGTTTTTTATTTAGCAAAAAATCAAAAACTATTGCAACATTGGGACTTAAAGATGTAATTGTTATTGACGCAGATGATGTGATACTAATTGCACATCGTGATGAAGCGCATAATGTTAAAAAAATTATTAAACAACTTGAAAAAGACGAGAGAGATAATCTATTATAAAATAAAAAATCAACATTCTGTTGATTTTTTATTTTATTACTTATGTTTTTTTAAGAACGCCACACCCAAGATTTTAACTTCATTATCACATAACCAACCATATGTCGTTCTGGAATCTAAAGATTGTTTTTTTAAATTATCTTCTTTCCATATATCTTTACGCCCCTCAAACCAATAACATGCTCCCTTTTGTTTTGTGAGTTCTTTAATGTAATTTCCATCACATGTTTCATCAAAACACCTAAAAGCAACGACATCACCTACTTTAACATAGGAAACCGGAACAACCTCCACAAACATGCCATCTTGAAATCCTAAATGTTTCATTGAATTCCCTTCTATCTCATAAGTTTGTCTATTTTTAATATCAAACCGTTCATATCTATCATTTTTCGTAGTATATTTAGGATGTGTAATTTGTTGATTAACATTTTCAGCAATAGCTCCTATTGGCAATAATGCCATAACAAATAATAAAAATGTTATAATTACATAGTACATACACTCGTTATATTATAATCTCATTTACCTAAGCCTATCCTGAGATATTATTAATTAACCGAGTAGTGTAACATATTTATATAAATTTGTCAAGAGTATGCACTTACATTCTAGTAGCTAGTAGAATACATAATAGGATTATCTATAAGATAATAATAAAGGAATTTTTAAAAGAAT
>JALVPE010000039.1 GCA_027031945.1 Candidatus Moraniibacteriota bacterium | reverse complement strand
GGATTTATTACCTTCAGATGTTGTGGGTAATCAAATTTTTAATCCAAAAGATCAAACTTTTTCGGTGAAAAAAGGTCCGATATTTACAAATTTATTGCTAGCAGATGAAATAAATCGTGCTCCGGCAAAAGTACAATCAGCACTCTTGGAAGCTATGCAAGAAAAAAGTGTGACTATTGGAGATGAGACATTTTTGTTACCAAAAATATTTGTAGTACTTGCAACTCAAAATCCTATAGAACAAGAAGGAACATTTCCACTTCCAGAAGCACAAGTAGATAGGTTTTTTTATAAAGTACATTTGGATTATCCTACTCTGGAGCAAGAACAACAAATTGTTTCAACTATTGAGAAACAAGATTTTAGTTCACTCAAACAAGTTTTTGATGAAAATCAAATATTAGAAATTCAAGAAGTGGTAGATACAATTTATGCTGATGATGTGATAGTAAAGTATATTACTCATATAATAGATGCAACTAGAAATCCAAAAAAATATAAATTAGAAAGTATAGAAGAACATATTTCATTTGGAGCTTCTCCTCGTGGATCTATTAATTTAATGAGAGGTGCTAAGGTGGAAGCTTTGTTTGCAGGCAGGGAATTTGTTACTGCAGATGATGTAAAAGCAGTAGCAAAAGATGTATTGAGACACAGAATTGTGCCATCGTTTGAAGCGGAAGTTGAAAACATAACAAGCGATAAATTGATTGATGTTATTTTAAATACAATTCCATCTCCATAATTTTAAAATTAAGATTCCTGTATACATAGGAATGACAAAATTCCATAAATAAATATTACAAAAAAGAAATTAAAATGATTAAAGACATTCTCAAAAAAATTAAGAGACTAGACGTTTTTACGAAAAATAATATTAATTCGTTGTTTTTGGGAAATTATCGAAGTGCTTTTCGTGGTAGAGGTATTGAGTTTGCAGATATTCGCCAATATGATATAGGTGATGATGTGAGAGATATTGATTGGAATACTACCAGCAAACAAGGAGAAGTCTATGTCAAAACTTATCACGAATCAAGAGATAATACATTATTTTTTGTTATAGATGGTTCAGAATCTATGTATTTTTCTTCAACTCCAAAGAAAAAGTATGAGCTGTTGTTGGAGACATTTGCACTTATTGCTTTTGCGGCTGTTCAAAATGGCGATAGGGTAGGTATACTTTTTTATGGAAATGGTTTGGCAAAAGTTTTTCCACCTAAAAAAGGCCGTAAAAATATTTTGAAAATTTTGAAGTTTTGTATTGAACAATATGATAAAGAAGATTTTTCCACATATATAGATAGTCCAGAAAAAAAGTTTCATACCGTTTTATCACTACTTAAACATTCTGCAAGTATCTTTTGGCTTACGGGAAGCATGGAAAATACACCAGAAATTCAAAAAAATATTAAGATACTCAAGTCTAAACATGATTTTATCCCGGTTGTTTTTGTGGATCCGGTGGAAGAGGAATGGAAGGATCTGGGAGAATTTACATTTGCCGATAGTTATACTGGAGAAATTAGCACAATGGTTGTAACATCAGAGATAATAAAAAATTATCGAAAAATTTATCAGAATAAGAAAGAGATTTTTGTAAAGTTTTTTCAGAAAAATAGGATGGAAACATTGTTTATTTCACATACGGAAAAAATTTATCAAAAATTAT
>JALVPE010000038.1 GCA_027031945.1 Candidatus Moraniibacteriota bacterium | reverse complement strand
ATAAAACATTGATAATATTATTCTCATAATTTTTTACTTGTAATACCACAATATTAGAATCAGTCTTTTTAAAACTGAACCAAAAGACAACACTGCCCAATATTAAAATAATAATCAAGTTCACAATTATTTTTTTATTCATAAATCAAATTTAACTTACATGGAAAAACTATCCATTGCAAAAATTATCATCTTTTTTGCGTGTATTTTTTACTGCCAAGTATAGTTTTCAAATGCCCATGCGCTCATTTTTTGTACATCGTCAAAGCGATGATAATCATCCAATACTACTGAAACTATTTTATGCTTACCACTTGCATCAGATGTGGCAAGTGCCAGACAATATCCTGCTCTGGGTGTAAATCCTGTTTTTGCTCCTACTAGATTTGGCAACTCTCCGATAAGTCTGTCTGTGTTTTTTAATTTATGTTCAATTGTTCCATCAACTGATTTAAATGTTGCTTCTTTTGTACGCATCATATCCCACAATACATCATATTTATCATATCTAAGTAAGTGTGCCATTACACGTGCAATATCATATGCACTGGAATAGCATGATTCAACATCTTCATCAAATTCCAAACCTGACGGACGACAAAAATGTGTATTGCCAGCACCAATTTCTTTCATTCGTGCATTCATTAATTTTGCAAATTCTTCTTCACTTCCTGAAATATGAATTGCTAAAACTGTTGCTGCATCATTAGCACTAAACATAAGCATAGAGCGAAGAACGTCTTTTAAATATACTCTTTCATTTGCATGAAATGGTTCACTATTGCAAATTACAGATGTTGGGCAACCTACAGTTGTACCCTCAATACTCAAGACAGACTCTGGGATCGTCACCACTTCATTTAAATCACGCACACGATCAATAACTATCATGGCTGTTACTAATTTAGTAATTGACGCAATTGCTCTTTTTTCTGTTGCATTTTTTTCCCACAGAATTGTCCCCGAATCCACATCAAGTATAATCGCTGCATGTGCATTCTCTAAGGTTAAAGCTGAAAAATCTTCTTTTTTAATTGGTTGATAAGTAGCTCTAGTTAGTAAATCACCTTGTTTTGACAAAACTGTTTTTAATTGTTTTTCTTTTTGACTTGTATTTATTTGTATATTTACATTTTTATTTATCTCATTTTGTTTAGACTTGCTTTCTACATAATTCAAGAAAATACTCACACCTACCAAAAAAGCAAAAAATACAAAAACAGCAATCGGATATGTTACAAGTGTTGTGCGTTGTTTTGTAGTAATTTTTTCAACCATTAAGATTCATTGTTATTTTGCTCATTGTATAAAATTGCATCAATTCGCTTATCACGAGAAAGTTCTTCATATTCTGGCAATTCATCTACAGAGTCAATACCCAGCACACGCAAAAAATCAATTGTGGTTTTATATTGTTGTAAATGTCTACTGTCATCACTTACAATTCTCTCAATAAGTCCTCGTCGTAGTAAATTTCGCAAAGTAAAAGAGCAATTTACACCACGGATTGCCTCAATATCAATTTTATTAATTGGTCCACGATATGCAATAATTGCCAACACTTCACTTGCAACAGGTGTCAGTGGTCCCTCCAGCTCCTTTTTTGTCATTTGTTCAATAACTGTTGCTGAACCGGGATGTGTTACCATCTGCACTTGTTCATCTTGCACAATAATATGCAAACCACAATTTTTTCGTGCTTCATATTCCTTTTGTAACCTATCAATAACGTCTTTTACTTCATTCTCAGATAAACCAAGTAATTCACCAATTCGTGAAAAAGACATTTCTCTTCCATACATAAACAACACTGACTCCAAAATCGCTACAATATTTTGTTTTTTTGCTTTCATATAATAAAATTTATGATTTTACTTTTTGCTTATTACTTAATTCAATATCATCAAAAACTCCGGATTGTTTTGCTATAATAATTTGCTGTTTAACTAATTCTAATAAGGCAAGAAATGATACAACAACTTCAGATTTATCTTTTGCATTTGCCGTAATATCAGAAAAAACAGTTGTCGCCCGCTCTTCCACGCTACGCTGGATCTGTACAATGCGACGTTCCAATGAAATTACATCACTTACAATCTTTTCTTCCATTTCTTCCATACGTGGAATTGTATGAAGCGAAGACAAAAATGAAGCTCTCACATCATCAACTGTTATGCCCTCTGGTGGACAAAAATGTGCACTTTGACCCCATACACCTTTATTACCATAAGAACTCTTTGCCTGTTCAAATAATTTATTAAAGGTTTCATTATGATCTTTAAAAACTTTCAAAGCAGCTAATTGTCGTTCCAATTCTTCCAGATCTTCTTCCTCATCATCATCTAATTGAAGTAGAGGTAGTAAAGCATGAGATTTCAACAAAATCAACTTCGCAGCAACTGACAAAAAATCCGTAAGATTATACAAAGAAATATCTTCACGATTATTGATGTAATTTAAATATTCATCAGTAATATTTGCAAGTGATACACGTGTAATATCTACTTTTTCACTTTCTATCAAATCTAAAAGAAGATCCAATGGACCTTCAAATTGTTCCATTTTTACTTGATATGTCATGCGCATATTATATCACACAAGTTAAATAATGGTAGTATGATTGCTTTATAAATCAAATAATAACTCCCCCACCCAAACAATACTTACCATCATAAAATACTGCATATTGACCCGGGGTTATACCAGGGTCTTTTGCACTAAGTGCAACATGTGCTTTATTTGTATTTTCTATATTTATTTTGCAGTTATAAAATTTTTCTCCATGTCGCAACTTTATCTGTAATTCTTTTTTTGTGGGAATATCATTAATCCAATTTATACCCTGCACATCAAATGTATCTCGCCTCTGATCCTTGCCTGCATAACCATGTGTAAGATAAATAATATTTTTTGCAACATCTTTGTCACACACATACCATGGACCACCATTTATATCAATACCTCTTCGTTGACCAATTGTATAAAAATAAAAACCATTATGCTCTCCAAGCTCTTTACCTGTTTCTTTTTCTATAAATTTCCCTTTTTGCACACCTAGATGTTCTCTGATAAAATCAGTAAATGAGATTTTACCTAAAAAACAAATTCCCTGGGAGTCTTTACGCTTTGCCGTAGCAAGTTTATTATCTAACGCATACTCACGTACTTCACTTTTTTTCATCTGTCCTATGGGAAACGTTGCTTTTTGGAGTTGTTTCTGACGCATCATTGCCAAAAAATATGTTTGATCTTTCACTGGATCTGGAGCACGTTTGAGCTTTACACTACCATCATTTAATTCTTCAATTTGAGCATAATGCCCTGTTGCGATTTTATCAAAGTCTTTTCCATATTTATCATAAAAAGCACCAAATTTTACTTCTCTATTACAAAGCATATCAGGATTTGGCGTTAAACCTTTTTTTACTGCATCAATTGTATAATTCACAACATGCTCATAATACTCTTTTTGCAGTGGCACAACATTTAATTTTACATCACACTGAGCACAAACTTTTTTCACATAGGATAAATCTTCTTCCCAAGGACACTCACCCAAAAAAGACATATCATCTTCAAGCCAAATCTTGAGATAAAATACCTCCAAATCATGACCTTGAGCTTTTAATAAATGCAGTGCCACAGAGCTATCTACACCACCGCTTACAAGTACTGCTATCTTCATATCTTAATTTCCCATCAAAACACTAAATAATGATTCATCCAATAAAAACTGCCACAAAAATGCCAATATAATTATAAAAATAATAATATATATTACAGCTTTGATCAAAAAATTTTTCATATTTGTATTATCTTTTAATGCTTATTTTTTCCTTTGACTTACAACAAATGCAAATTTTAATCCATCAATCTCTTTTTCCTCACGTGATATTTCATTAAAATCATTTTTATCAAATTCTGGGAAAAATACATCAGCTCTATCATCTGTCTTATCTACGACTGTTAGATTAAGCGTATCTACTAATGGTAAAAATAGTTTATAAA
The DNA here is from genome assembly GCA_027031945.1 of Candidatus Moraniibacteriota bacterium. GTDB lineage: Bacteria > Patescibacteriota > Minisyncoccia > Moranbacterales. The sequence goes on along the minus strand of JALVPE010000038.1, from coordinate 11,473 downwards.
TAGTACCACCTCCAATAATAAATATTTTATCATTTCCAGGTGCCTTTTTAGCCATGACAATAGCCTCATTGAGTGAACGCGCTACAGCCACATCTCCACCAGGCGTTTCTGTAAGTGCCATAACAATATTTGTCCGTCCTGGTAATGCACGTGACCCCAATGATTCAAATGTTTTGTATCCCATAATAATAGGATGACCTTGTGTCAATGTTTTAAACCGTTTTAAATCACCTGGAATTTTCCATATCAGGTCATTATTTTTCCCTAATTCATTATTTTTCCCAATAGCAGCAATTATTATTATCTCATTTTTCATTATTTTTATAATTATAGCATGCAACAAAATTTCACTTATATAGATACAGGAGCTTTTATAGCTGGGTCAGGGTTATATCCAGTTAATTCAAAATCATCATAAGTAAATGCAAAAATATCTTTTACTTTTGGATTTAATTTCATCACTGGTAAGGTTTTTGGTTTGCGGGATAACTGTTCATTTACTTGATCAACGTGATTATTATAAATATGCACATCACCAAATGTATGCACAAAATCACCCACCTCCAAATCACAAACCTGTGCCATCATCATGGTTAATAATGAATAACTTGCAATATTAAACGGAACACCTAAAAAAACATCTGCACTCCGTTGATACAATTGGCATGACAGCTTGCCTTCCGAGGCGTAAAATTGAAACCAAGCATGACACGGTGGCAATGCTGCTTTTCCATTAGCGACATTTTCACTAAAACTCTTTGTGGTATCAGGTAAAACACTTGGATTCCAAGCCGAAACAATAATACGTCTATTATTAGGATTATTTTTAATTTCATCAACTGCCATTTGAATTTGATCAATTCCTTCACCTGCCCAGTTTCTCCACTGTGCTCCATACACTGGGCCCAAGTCACCATTTTCATCAGCCCATTCATTCCAAATATTTACACCATTGTCCTTGAGGAATTTAATATTAGTATCACCGCTAAGTAACCACAACAATTCATAAATAACACCCTTTAGAAAAACTTTTTTTGTAGTAAGTAGAGGAAAACCTTTTGACAAATCAAATCGAATTTGCCTTCCAAACACACTCCTTGTACCTGTGCCAGTACGATCACCTTTTCCTACGCCGTTATCACGGATATCTTCCAATAATTCTAAATATTGTTTCATTTTTTTACTTTACTAAATTATCTCAAAAATTTCACTATGAATATCTTCTATTGATCTTAATTTTTTATTTTTTACACATTCAATACGTGTCCAATTTTTATTTTCCCTTGCAAGCCAAAGTGCACTTCTGCGAGCATTTTCCAAATAATCTTTACTTTGTTCAACAAGATCTTTTTTGCCATCTTTTTGATATTGTTTTTTTTGTTGTGATTGTTGCAAGAGTCCGACAGAAGTTGCAATGGGTACATCAAGATAAATTACTTTATCCGGTCGTGGTAATTTAAATATATCATACTCCATTTTATCTAGCCACTGCAAGAATTTTTTACGCTTTACTGAATTAAATATTTTTCCACCTTGATGGATTTGATTTGCGCTTACATATCTATCCAATATAACCATGTAGCCCTCTTCAAGCCATTTTTTCAATTTTACCGATGATTCAAAACGATCTGCCGCATACAATACTGACGTAATATGTGGATCAAGAGTAAGAAAATCCCCGTACTCACCAGTTAAACATTCGCCAATAAATTCTCCAAAAAAATTACTTTCATATCGAGGAAAGTCCATTGTCTTTACCTTTACTCCACTTTTTTTTAATTTACTGACAAGCAACTTTGTTTGAGTAGCTTTACCTGAACCATCTGAGCCATCAATAACAATCAATTTGCCTTTTTTCATAATATTCAAATTCTATATAATAAAAACGACTCTTAATTTAGTCGTCCCCTATATTTAAAAGTATACCACAACCCAAATAATAAAACAGCACTTTGTCATATAATCTTTCACACCCTTTAGTCATTCCCGCGGAGGCGGGAATCTAGGACTACAAATAAATTTCTATGTAATTTAACATAATTTAATTATAAAATACTGTAAACCTTGAAGATTTATTTTAATTATGTAATTCATATAAAACGTACTAGATTTCCGGCCCTGCCTACCGGGCAAGCAGGCTACGCGGAAATGACAATTTTTCATGACTATAGAGTATAGAGCTTACTTCGTCATTGCAACACCGTTGAATCTTTGATGTTTTTTATAATTTCTGGAAAATCCTCCTGCAAAAAATGACCTCTATCTTCAAACTTCACAAACTTTGCACTAGGTAGTATTTTTTTATATTTCAAACCTTCCGAAAAACTTACAACATCATCGTCTTTGGAATGATAAATAAAAATATTATCACATTGCTTTTCAATATTTACAAATGAATTTGAAAGATCAAAACCGCCTTTCCACCCAAAACAACCTGCGACTAAATGTAAACCTGTTATATTAAACGATATAATATTTTCCATTAAATATTTTGCCAAAAAATTTGCACCTAGCGAATGTCCTACTAAAATAATATCTCCCTTTAAAAATGGAAATAATTTTTCAAACCAAATTACCCATTCGTTATATTTTGCATTACGTGCTGACGGCATAATTGGTTTAATTACTTGAAACTTCTTACCTAGCTCATCTTGCAAATTTTCTTTCCATCTTTTTGAAGTTGCTTTCTTAATAGTATCTTCTGTAAACTCGTCATTTTTTAGATATTCAATATATTCTTCATACGTATCCCACGCTTCACCTCCACCAATTACTACAACTTGCTTTTTATTATCATTCATAATTTACAAAATTTTAAAATCATTATAATCACATAAGTTATCATCAATCGTATAATTGATATTTTCTACATCTGACAAATCAGAACCTTGTTTACACAATTTTATAAATTTTTCAAAATTATTCTCCTCACCACAAGCCTCCACAATAACGCTACCATCATTATTATTTTTTGCATAACCCACCAAACCAAATTTATGTGCAGCACTTTTGACAGAATCACGAAACCAAACTCCTTGAACCTTTCCATCAATTTGTATTGTAACGTGTTTATTCATAACTCTATATTATATTAAAAAAGTGAAGACAATAAACTGCAATTACTCCACTTTATCATATATTATTTTGCCATTTTGCTCCGCACCAAAATTATATACTTTCATAATCACGCATTACAAGTTGTGCGTCAACTTGTTTTACTATTTCTATTACTACAGAAACAATAATAAGTATACTAGCTCCACCAATTGTAAGTGTCTGTGCTCCCGGAAGAAATGCTTGAATGATAATAGGAAGTACGGCAATAAGTCCCAAAAACAATGAACCTGTAAGTGTAATGCGATTTACTACTTTCCCTAAATACTCTGCTGTTTCATTGCCTGGTCGCATACCTTCCACATAACCCCCTTGTCTTTGTAAATTTTCTGCAATTTTTTCTGGATCAAATATAACAGCCGTATAAAAATATGTAAACACCACAACAAGTGAAAAATACGTAATGCCGTACACCCATTGATTTGCAAAAAGATTAGTAAGTGTCAAACCAAATGAGGAAAACGTTTCATTACTCATTTGCATCAACATTTGTCCAATCATTCTGGGAAAAAGCACCAAAGAAACTGCAAAAATAATTGGGATAACACCTGCTTGGTTTACACGTAATGGCAAATGTGTACGTGCACCACCATAATGTTGTCCGCCACGAGCTCTACGAGCATATGATATAGGTATAATTCTTTGACCCTCAGTAATAAATACAACGCCCAAAATTGTGACGATAGTAATAACTAAAAAAGCAATATATGTAAAAATCTGTGTCGAATCAAATGTTGCCTTAAATTGCATAAGGGTTGTTGGTAAACTGGCCACGATACCAGCAAAAATTATGATTGACACACCATTTCCCAATTTTTTCTCTGTGATAAGTTCTCCTAACCACATAAGAAAAATTGTCCCGGCTACGGCTATTATAACCATAATAACAAAATTGAATGCATCTAAATTTTGAATTACTCCTTTCGATTTAAGTAGGGTTATCATACCTATTGTTTGTACAATTGCCAAAGGAACCGTCAAGACACGTGTAATCATATTAAATTTTTGTCGTCCCGCTTCACCTTCTTCCTTGTTCATTTGCTCAAATTTTGGCACAATCATCGTTAATAACTGCATAATAATCGAGGATGTAATATACGGACCAACACCTAAAAGAACAATCGAGATATTAGACAACCCTCCACCAGAAAACATATTCAACATTCCCAACAATTGATTTGAATTAAACAATTCTTGTAATCGTGATATACTCACACCTGGCAATGGAATATTTGCGGTAAAACGAAAAATAACCAATACAAAAAGGATAAAAAAAATCTTATCACGTAATTCCTTAATTAAAAAGGTATTCTTAAATTTTCCAAACATAAAAACGTAAAATTAAACTAACTAAAACCTGTGTCCAAATATACACCAAAAATTTGTTTTTCACAAGTTTACTGCAACAATTATTTTTTTAATTCTGTCACAAATTCTTCATATATCTCTTGCAAAATTTCAAATGGAGGTCTATCATCTTTTGATAACTTCTGCATCTGTGATTTTATAAGCTCGATTTTTACTTCACCAATTTCATCAAAAGCCTCATTTCCCTCAAGTGATTTAGAAAATACAAATAATGCATTTTTGACATATTCAATAAATTCTATACAACCCTCACATTCGAAACAATCTTTAACATTACTGTATTTTTCAATAAGCGTACTTGCGATTTTCTGAATCTTCTCAACATTATGGTTAGCTTGTGAAAATTCTTCATATATATTAAAGAAAATTTCCTCACTTATTCCGGTTGATTGTGACATTAAATAAATTTCACCTTTTATAAGTTCATCTTCTGTCTTTTCTATACTCCAAGATTCTTTTTTTGCAGTAGCAAATACATTTTCTATAGATTTAAGATATTCTATAAATTCTTTCGTTTCCTCATAATCTTCATATTTATTTTTGAGTTTCTCGCACACAATATTAATTCTCTCAACCACATTTTTACTTGTAAGAATTTTCTCCCTATAATATTCATCAAATGTCTTTTCTCTATTTTCACTATTTGGTTTTTTTTGTGTCATTTTTCTATAATTAATATAAATTACACATCAATATTTTCAACTGTTTTTGCATGAGTTTGAATAAATTGTTTTCGTGGCGCAACTTCACTACCCATAAGTAAATCAAAAACCCTATCAGCAGCTTCAGCATCTTCAATTGTTACTTGTTTCATTTTTCTATGTTCCGGATTCATTGTTGTTTCCCATAGTTGTTCCGGATTCATTTCTCCCAAACCTTTATATCTTTGCAAAAATACACCTGCATTCTTTTTAATCTCATCATTTTCCATCTCTTCATCATTTACTCCTAGCTTTTTCAATAATTTAATTTTATCATCTTCTGTATAAACATAATAAACTTTTTTTCCTTTCTTAATTTGATAAAGTGGTGGTTGTGCTATGTAAATATAACCCATTCTTACCAGTTCCTCATAATATCTATAAAAAAATGTCAATAACAATGTACGGATATGTGATCCATCAACATCCGCATCAGCCATAATAATAATTTTGTGATATCGCAATTTACTCACATCTATAGCATCACCGATTCCGGCTCCCATAGCAATAATTATTGGTTTGAGTGTGTCTGATTTTACAACCTTATCAAGACTAGTTTTTTCTACATTTACCAACTTACCTCGCAACGGTAAAATCGCTTGAAACATCCTGTCACGACCTTGCTTTGCGCTACCTCCAGCGGAATCTCCCTCCACAATATATAATTCTGAATCTTCTGCTCTACGACTTGTACAATCAGATAATTTTCCCGGAAGAGTTACACCATCAAGCGCTCCTTTTCTAAGTACGGCATCTTTTGCGGCACGAGCAGCATTTCGTGCTCTTGCAGTAAGTAAACATTTTTCAATTATTGCCTTTGCATCTTTTGGATGTTCTTCCAAATATGCTGCAAATTCTTCAGCAAAAACACTTTGAACAACTCCTTTTACTTCCGGATTTCCAAGTTTTTCCTTGGTTTGACCTTCAAATTGTGGATTTGGCAACTTTACATTAATAATACACGTAAGTCCTTCTCTGGCATCTTCTGATGTTAGATTTTTATCTTTTTCTTTCAAAATTTTATTGTTCCTCGCATAAACATTCAAACAACGAGTTAATGCCGTACGGAAACCTGCAACATGCGTGCCTCCTTCCGGATTTAAAATATTATTTGCAAAGGCATGCAATCTTTCTTTGAAAGAATCTGTATATTGCAATGAAATCTCGACATATATATCACCTTGTTTTTTCTCAATATAAACAGGCACTTGATTACGAACTTCTTTTTCACGATTAATAAATTTTACAAAAGAAATTATACCTGAATCAAAATAGAAACTATGCCTCTTTGTCTTGAATATATCTTTCTTTCCGGTTACTTCTCGTACATCCTCAATGTTAATACGAATACCTTTTGTAAGATAAGCTTGATTTCTCAAATGTTTTACAATCGTATCAAAATTAAATTTTGTTTCTGGAAAAATTGAAGCATCCGGTTTAAACATAATAGATGTACCTGTATCATCTTTTTTTACTTTACCTATTGTTTTAACCTTTCCTTGTGGTTTGCCTTTTTTATATTCTTGCATCCAAATTTTACCATCACGCTTAACCTCAACTCTAGCCCATTCTGAAAGAGCATTTACAACGGATACACCCACACCATGAAGTCCACCGGATACTTTATAACCACTCTCATCACCCCCAAACTTACCTCCGGCATGAAGAACTGTCATAACAGTTTCCAAAGTGGATTTTTTAGTTTTTGGATGCTTATCTACCGGAATACCACGACCGTCATCAGATACTTCTATAATATTATCAGGCAATATACGCACTGTACATGTAGTCGCATAACCAGCCATAGCCTCATCAACGCAATTATCTACCGTTTCCCAAATAAGATGATGCAATCCTGCCAAACCAGTTCCACCAATATACATGCCCGGACGCTTTCTTACCGGTTCTAATCCTTCTAATACTTGAATTGATGATGCTCCATATTCACTCTTCTTAGCTGTTTTCTTTTTTGCTACCATATTTATAATATATTTATCAATTTACCCTTCTTAAAAATTTTATCTTGTAAGAAAATACAATTCTATTAAAAACATAATGCCTAAAACTATGAGAGCATCCCACCATAATAATATTTTCATTTGTTGCATACCAACAATAACTGTTGCAAATATGCCAATTAAAATACCCTGCCGTACAGCCATACCGATTTCCCCAAGTGTTAGCATATCCTTAGCCATCTTATGCCACAACCATGTTAATACGAGAACACCCAAACCACTAATGGTCAAAAAAAATGTTGAATAAAAAAGAATAAATGCAACATTACCAATATCCAGTGGGTCTGTTAAAAATATAACGGCACAAAATGCCGCAAAACTAATTATTGTACCAATACGCAACCCCCATAAATATGATTGTAAAGTCATAAATTGTATTTTTCTTTTAAGTATTTCACCTACAATTATACCTCTTAGACTTATTTTTGACAAGAATTATAGGCCATACAATAAATAAGTGTAATATATGACATATAGTGTGTTTATCTAATAAAATCAACTATTCACACTAAATATATAATTCATTTAACTTGTCATGCCTGCAAAGCTTGCATGTCCGGTAGGCAAAGCAGACATCTTTTTGTTGTTATTATTGTTAAATTAATGTTACTTAATGATAAAATATAGTGTTGTGAGCTAGTTATTACTACACACCCACCTTCTCAAGTGTACGATTATACAACTAGCGATTACGTTCTAAAAGTGCTGTTAAACTCTTTTTATCAATGCTTTTCTGTATTATTTTTTTCTCATCCCTATTTTTTTCGTATCCATGGATAATTCAATCATCCACCTCTACTCCCTATTTTAATTGTTAAGTTAACAAAAAATCCTTACTACAACCATAAGTAAATACCTCATGATTGTCAAACTCGTACTACCCAAAAAGAACGGATTACAAATCCGTTCTTTATTGTGTTTAGTTTTTTGTACTCTTTACGGTCTAGTCTCAATTATACGTCCACTTGTACAATCTGCATTTGAATTACACGAACTTTTACATTTTGAACGTGAATTTGCTATTTTTGGTGCTTTGGCACATGTGCCATTTGCTGTGCATTGTGATTCAATACATGCTGTTTGTACTTTGAAATCTTTTTTTACAGGTGGTTCATTTGGATCTTTTGTTTTACTATTATTCTTATCAAACCAACATTCTGCATCAAATTCATTTTCTCCTTCTACAATTTCTATTTCACCAGAATCTCCTGTACATATTGTCTTTTCTGGAATACTACCTTTTGTAGTATTGTGGATTTTGCAACATAGCTTATTTCCATTACTACCAGGACAATTGAGAGAAATTGTTGTTCTCATGTTATTTGAGATAATTACCGGATTTGTGTATTTTATTGGCATGTTTACCAAGCATGTTGGAGCGTGACAATCAACTTTTTGTGGATATGCTTGTGGATTATGTTCACATTGCCAATGCCACCAGCCATCATTTTGAAGTGAGACATCAGGTAATGTGCGACCTGGCCAACTACATACTAACTGTCCTTGTTTTGCACATAAGCCTGCTGTCGGTTTTATATTAGTTATATTATTGGGATCATCTGTATGTGCAGATCCACATTCTGCCCCTGGAATTGGTGCTCGGCATGTTTCAGATTGTGGGGTTGCACCTGTTACATTGTGAGTGCAAGTCCATTGCCAATGATCTGGATGTCCATTGACATTCACAATTTGTGGATCACTTGCTGTGTGATTTGGTGGACAGAGGTTTGCTGTTGGTTTTGTGTTTGTTTCAATACCTTTTGCTGTACCACATTTTGCTGCTGGCATCTGACGTGTTGCCTTACATGCACCATTTTGTGTTGATGTGCCTCCGTTTTTGCCTATGCAGTCCCATGTTACCGTCTGACCGTAATTTGGGAATATTGGTGGATTTGGTTGTGGTGTGCCACTTGCGCAAAAATGTGCTGGGATAGTTGTTGACCATGCTGTTTGTGTAAATGGAATTGGATGTGGAATTTTACCAGAAGAACATTGCCCATTAACAGCTGGTGGTTTTTGTCTTTTTGCAGAACATGATACTGTTTTACCAGTATTTACACCAATACATTGCCACGTAGTTGTTGCACCTTGTGCTGGAAATGATGGCCATTGTGGTTGTGTAGAAGTATTTGGATTACAAAAAGTACCATTACCCCATCCAACGGCATTATAAGGGTATACATGTCCATTTAAACTACCACATTTACCATCTTTTTTTGCTTCACATGTATATGTTTTTGATATTTGTGCCATTAATTCATATACAGGACACACTGCACCATTACCTGAACCACCTTTACAGACTTTATTCCATGTTTTTGCGCAACAATGACACCCATTACGTGTAAGATAACCATTCGCCCATATATCTGCTTTATCCACTATATGTGTTGTTATTGCATAAAATTCTGTTATGCTAGTCACATGTCCTGGATCACCAAAACTTTGTGAACCTGAACTTGAAGTAATTTCTGTATGTATGCCATTAATACAACTTGTGCACGTAACTTTAAACGCAACAGTAACAGTAAAATCATTATCACAAATAATCTTATCTGGTTCATTTTTAATCCACATACTTCCAGATGGCTTACCTCCACAAAGACATGCTGCATGAACAATATGTGATGTTAAAAATAGCATACCACACCCCAACAAGATAATCAGCATAACACGCATTGCATTATTTTTATGTGTTATTTTATAAATTACAATCGCCAAAAGTCCAAATAAAATACTTGCAAAAATCCAAATAACATATATATGCTCTTTAAAAAATTGTAAAAACATATTATGTGATTTTTCTCCGCTACCATATTCTTTATCAAAATTAATATCTGTATTATACGAATCTATCACGACATTATTTTTTACATCAATAAGAGAGATACTAATACTTGTAAGATGTGCATTATCATTAAGTCCATACTCTGCAAAATTAATTTTTTCTTCATTTTCATCTCCAAATGTCACCTCTTTTGATATTTTTTGCTCAAAACCATCACGACCTTTTAAAGTAACATTGAGCTTCCCTTTTTTATCTTTTGCATTAAAAAGAGATGTTGTTACAACAAGATTTAATGATTCACCTTTATTATATACATTTTGATGTGAATCAACCGTCAAAATGCGTCCCATCATTTGTCCATACTCAATAAGCCAACGTAAATTACGCGCATAAATTTCCTCTCCATCACTATTTATAATAGATACGTGCACATTAAATGCTCCACCTGTATGCAGTTCATCATTATCTACTAAAAGATCAAAGGCAATTGCATCTTCATTAGCAACATTTTCTTGATGAAAATCTGTTGTAAACTCTTTTACAAGACCTTGATCTTTTACTGTACGAAAAATTTGCACTTTTGCAGTTAACGGTTGGGATGTAGTGAATATTTGTTGTATTTCCTTGTTTTGAGAAAATGGAATAAAAACTTTTGTTATTTCATCAGGTGTTGCTGATAGTCCTTCTGTTGGTGCTGCTTTTATATCAGTGCTTTTTGCAAATAAATACATTTTTACACCACCGATACGTGTACCCGTGCCTGTAAGTTTAAAAGGATATTTTGTATAATCACCATTTTGAAATGAGAGATTTTTATCATTAACAAAAACACGTAAAAAATAATTTGCTGTATCAATATTAGTTGGTACAGTCATCATCATTTCATACTGTTTACTTTCCTGTGGAGCTAATTTGCCTAAATTATGTTTTTCATTATAAATACTTTTTGTTTGTGCAAAGACCATACCATTATCAACAAGCTTGTCTCCTTGCATCAATTCAATCATATATTCCAAATTACCTAGAAACGTATCCGTCGTATTTTTCACCATTACTTGTGCAGTAAGAATACGTGTATTTTCATCAAATGTCATATTGTTTAAGACCACTTGTACTTCTGGTACATACACTTCATCAGTACCAAAAGTTGCTCCAGAAACATCTTTTAACGAACCATTATCATCTTGTGCAAAAACACTACCAGTTACACATAATAGCAGCATAAATGCTAACACAAAAAATATTTTTTTCATATGTATTTTTTACAATTTATTTTACTATTTTAGTATAACATAAAAATTATAAACAAAAAACGGGCCATAAACCCGTTCTTTATTGTGTTTAGTTTTTTGTACTCTTTACGGTCTAGTCTCAATTATACGTCCACTTGTACAATCTGCATTTGAATTACACGAACTTTTACATTTTGAACGTGAATTTGCTATTTTTGGTGCTTTGGCACATGTGCCATTTGCTGTGCATTG
>JALVPE010000037.1 GCA_027031945.1 Candidatus Moraniibacteriota bacterium | reverse complement strand
AATCTAAATCATCCACAAAAATATCACGCTTATCCACTCCACGATTATAAACATGATAAAATTCATCATTTGCAAAAATTGTTTTTCTCATAAAAATATTACAAAAAAGGTTCAACCTTCGGAGTCCCGAAGGTTGAACCTTGATTTACACAACGATACTAATGAGTTTGCCTGGTACGAAGATTATTTTTTTGATTTCTTTGTCGCCAATGTATTTTTGTACTTTTTCACTTTCTAGTGCTTTTTCTTTTGCTTCGTCCTCTGTTATGTCAGCACTTACTGTTATTTTATCTCTTACCTTTCCATTTACTTGTACTACAAGTGTTATTTCATCATCGCTCAAATATTTTTCATCATACTCAGGCCAAGTTTCTTCCACTAGGAACGTATCATTACCCATTTGACTCCATAACTCTTGTGTCATATGCGGTGCAAAAGGTGACAAAATTTTCAAAAGTTTACCAAAATCTTCTTTTGACATGTTCTTTTCATTTTCCAGTTGATTTGCCAGCACCATCATTGCACTTATTGCTGTATTGTATTTCATTTCTTCTATGTCTTCACCTACTTTTTTGATTGTCTTGTGCAGTGTCTTTTTCAAATTCTCTGATGTTTCTGTTCCAACATAACCTGACTGATAACTTTTCCAAATTTTTTCTAAAAATTTTCTCGGACCAACAAGTCCTTCTGTACTCCATGCAATAGATGCATCAAATGGTCCCATAAACATTTCATAAAGTCGGAAAGTGTCAGAACCAAACCTCTCAATCACATCATCTGGATTTATCACATTACCCCACCGTTTACTCATTTTACGTCCATCTTCTGCCATAATGAGTCCAACTGTTTGCAATTTACTAAAAGGCTCATCATAATTCACCACACCAATATCATACAAAAACTTATGCCAAAAACGTGCGTAAATCAAGTGTCTTGTAGCATGCTCTGCACCACCGACATAAAAATCTACTGGTGACCAATATTTTTCTTTATCTTTATCTACAAGTGCCTTATCATTTTTGGGATCAATGTAACGCAAATAATACCAACTAGACCCTGCCCATTGTGGCATCGTATTAGTTTCTCGCTTAGCACTACCTCCACACTCTGGACAAGTGGTATTAACCCATTCATCAATTGCTGCAAGCGGTGATTCACCTGTGCCTGTAGGCTCATAACTTTCAACCTCAGGAAGTTCAAGTGGCAACTCGTCTTCCGGTACGGTAACCACTCCACATTTATCACAATGGATTAAAGGAATTGGCTCGCCCCAATACCTCTGTCGGGAAAAAACCCAATCACGAAGTTTATAAGACGTTGTCATTTTTCCGCCAGCTTTTTTGGTAATTTTTTCTTTTGCTTCTTCACTATCCATTCCATCAAATTCTTGAGAATTTATCATAACACCTCTATCAGTTGAAAGTAATAATTCTTTATAAAAGTCATTCTTTGCTAACCAACCATAAACATTCTCCGGTTTTTCTTTTACTTGTTCATCATTAAAAGTCATTCCATAAGCATCAATTTGATCATTTGTATCAGAATTTAATTCAAATTCTTCTATTTTTCCATCTTTATGTTTAAAAATAAAATAAAATTTTTTTCCTGTATAAAATTCATTCCAAAAATGATTTTCCATTTTTTTTCTAATCAATTCTTTATATTCTTCAATTTTGTTAAATGGAATAAAAACATGATAACGATCATCTTTTTTTTCCACAATTTCAACTCCAATTTTACTTAAATCATCTTCACTGATATTTTTAATACCCATCAAAACACTACGTGCCTTTTCGTCTTTTTTCAAAACTACAGGTTTAATCTCAATATTATATTTCTGAGCAAATTCAAAATCACGCTCATCATGTGCAGGTACTGCCATGATTGCTCCAGTTCCATAATCAGCCAAAACATAATCTGCTATAAAAATTGGGATTTCCTCATCATTTACTGGATTGACAGCCATTACACCTTCAAGTCGCACACCAGTTTTTTCTCTCCCTTCAGCAGTCCGCTCTATCTCAGTTTTTTTACTCGCTTCTTTTTGATATGCTACCACCTCACTCCAATTTTTAATTTTTAATTTTTCATTATTAATTAATTCATGTTCCGGAGCAAGTACCATATAAGTAGCACCATATAAAGTGTCAGGTCGTGTTGTAAAAACTTCTATTTCCTCATCTTTCAGCTTTTCACTTTTAACTTTAAAACTAATATTAGCACCTTCACTCCGTCCTATCCAGTTTCTTTGAAGTTCTTTTATGTGTTCTTGCCAATTAAGTTTGTCTAAATCTTCCAAAAGTCTATCTGCATAGTCTGTGATTTTTATTACCCATTGTGGGATTTTTTTCTTTTCTATCGGCGTGTCACATCTCTCACATGCTCCGTTTTCTAAATCTTCATTTGCGAGACCCGTTTTACATGATGGACACCAGTTTATTGGCTCGTTCGATTGATATACCAAACCTTTTTTGTACATTTGAATAAATGCCCACTGAGTCCACTTATAAAACTCTGGGTCCGTAGTTGAAATTTCTCGCTCCCAATCATAATTTAGTGAAATTTTTTCTAGTTGTTTTTTAAATGTTTTGATGTTTTCGTCCGTACCAATTCGTGGATGTACTTTATTTTTGAGAGCATGTTGTTCAGCAGGAAGCCCAAAAGCATCCCATCCCATCGGATGAAGCACATTAAAATTGTTCATTTTTTTGTACCGTGATATTATATCTGTTGCGATATAGCCTTTTGGATGACCCACATGAAGTCCGGCACCACTGGGATATGGAAACATATCCAAAATATAAAATTTCTCTTTGTCAGAATCTTCTGTTGTTTTATAAACATTGGCTTCAATCCATTTTTTGCGCCACTTATCTTCTACTTTTTTATGTTCGTAACGTTCCATAATAAAAAATACGATAAAGTTATATCTATAACCTTATCGTATTTTGATATTTTTTTCAACTATGATGTACATTCATGACATTAACAGTCATTTTGCCAACAGAGCACGCCAATGGAATGCCTATTATGCATCCCACAAGATAAACTATCCATTGCAATACAACGCCAATGGAATTTGAGTCAATAAATACTATAATGCTAATGAAAATCAATGCGATAGAAAACATAATAAGTATTATAATGGATGTAACTCGAACAAAAATACTATTTGATACACATGTATCAATATTATTAGCAAACCCAAAAAAACATACCATAAGTATTGAACCAATAAGAATAACTATAAGAATAACTATACCGATTACACCACATATGTGAGCAAGTAATCCATTAGCAATAAGCTGATCAGCGACATAAAGACAATTTCCTCCAATTGTGGCAAAGGAAGGTAAAATGCCAAATGACACAATATTAAATAGTATTACATCAAAACTCATTATTTCTTTACTTTTATACGTACCAACTGCACTAAAAAATAACGCAACAATTGATATGAAAATCAATACTCCAGAAATAATGGTAGAATTATATACTTTCTCCACAAGTATGAACTTTCCAATATGATAGTTGCCATCATGCCAAGAAACAACTCCGTCTGTCCTAATCTTCTCTATGAGAGGATGATGTAAAATTTGTTTTATTGAAAGGTCAGTTTTTTTAATTACTAAGGAGCCCCCTTGCCACAACTTTTCTTTTTGCTCTTTACTCAAAGATAAATCATTTGGCACAGGCTCTGTAATAAATTCTTTTTTCAAAGTTTTTTGCCACTGCCGTACCACAATCGATCCATTTTTCAATGGTATTTCTTCAAATGTTGTGGTTGCGAAAACATTTGCAACAAATAAGCAACCAATAACAAAAACAATACTTCTTACAGCATTTTTCATGATATTTCTCCTTTTTTTGCTTATGTTCTATAATGATTTTTTGTTAAAATACATGACTATATAATGTACACTATACAAAACACTATGTCAAATCAAAAATTTATTTTTTATCTGTTTCATCAATAATTTCTCCTACAAGTTCTTCTATAATATCCTCCAAAGTCACGAGTCCTACAAGTTGTCCCTTGTAATTATTAACCAAAAACATATGAGAATATTTTTTATTCATTTTACGGAATACTTTTTCTATTTTTTCATTTTCACTCACATATTGTACTTCTGAAACAAATTCACCTATTGGTTTGTGTCTTTCATTAGAATTAAGTACTTTCATTATGGTATTCACATGAATATACCCAATCATTTTGTCATCATTATCGCCTTCATATACCGGATAACGTGAATGTCCAATTTGAGATACTTGATATGCAATTTGCTCTACCGGCACAGTTGCGGAAAGCGCGATAATTTTATTAAACGGCATCATCACTTCTTTTACGGTTATATCGTCAAATTGAAAAACATTTTCTATCATTTGATGCTCCTCGTTATCAATTTCACCATGCTCTACTCCAATTTGTGTCATAATTCTTATTTCTTCTTCTGTAACACGCTGAGAATCTACATTAATGCCAAATAATTTATATAATCCCTTACTCATCCTATGAAGCAAAAAAACTATTGGCACAAAAATTATATACATTATATAAGTCGGCCATGCAGTGATTTGTGCAATATGTACATTTTTTGCAATTGCAAACGACTTTGGAATAATTTCACCAAAAACTAAAATCAAAATTGTACTAATGCCTGTAGCAATTCCCAATGCTGCCGAACCAAAAAATCGTCCAGCCACAATTGTCGCATAAGATGCAGTAAATAAATTTACAATGTTGTTTCCAATTAAAATTGTAATTAATAATCTCTTAGGCTTATTTTTGAGTTTTTCAATAATGTTATATGCAAATTTTTTATTTTGCACCATTAGCTTAACTTGCGCTGGAGAAAGTGAAAAAAATGCAGTTTCAGCACTAGAAAATAGCGCTGATAATAAAATTAGTATTATAAAAATAATTATATCATTCATATTTTTTTCTCAAGAACCAGCCAAATAAGCTAAACTCATCATTATACTGTTTTATAAAATTATATGTAACATTTTTTTCTTGTATCATAACATTAATGTCTTCTTGTGTTTTATTTTTTATTGCCTCATCCATTATATTAGCTCTAATTTGCTGAGCCTCTTGAATTTTTGCATTATATCTACCTATTCGTTCAGCCATGCTTCGCAGTTCTTTATAATCTGGTCCAATAAAAAACATCAAAATACTTGGCCTGCTTTTTATCTTTTTTTTCGATAAATTATCATTATTATAAAATTGATCCACTTCTTTTTTGAGCTTATCTATATCATTTTGTAAATTCATCTCTTGTTGTAATTTATTACGCAACGCTTCTTGTTCAAGTTTCTTTTTTTCTTCATTTTCTTTGTCTTGCTCCTTCTTTGCTTTGTGTTCCTGTTTTTTCTTTTTTTCTTCTATTTTTTTTTTTTTTTTTTTTTTTTTTTTTTCTTCTTTCTGTTTT
>JALVPE010000036.1 GCA_027031945.1 Candidatus Moraniibacteriota bacterium | reverse complement strand
CATACAAAACTACAGCTGTGGCAACTGAAACATTTAATGATTCTACATTATTTTCCATGGGAATTGGCACTACAAAATCACAATTTTCTTTTGCTTTTTGAGATATACCACTACCCTCAGAACCTATTACAAAAGCAGATTTTTTATCAAATTCTTGTTCCCATATTGATTTAGCACTGTATTTATCTAAATTATCAGTATCTGCATCGATTCCATAAACCCAAAAACCTCTGTTTTTCACATCGTTAATCATTTGAATTGTGCTAGAAAACTGCACAATTTTTATCTTGTGAATTGTACCTGCAGAAGTTTTAAAAGTTACTCCATTAACTGGTGACTGGTTGTGCATTGGGACGCATATCATACTAACTCCTGTGGCTACTGCACTACGAATTATTGCTCCAAAATTTGCAACGTCTTGTACTCCATCCAAAATCAAAATTGACTGATTTTTTTTGTCATCCAATTCATCCATTACCTTGCTAAAAACATCATAATGAAAGATTGTGTGATACGCTCCAATTCCCTGATAATTAACCTCTCCAAATAATTGCCTAGCTTTTTTATCATCGATACTTGTAACTCTTATATTTTTTTCTCTCACAAATTCAATTAGATTTTTCAAATCTTTGTTTTTATCTTTTACAACAAAAACTTCTCTTATATATTCTGGTGAATTTAAAATTGCTTCTTGTACGACATTACGCCCATAGATATAGAATCCTTTTGAAAATTTTTGCTTCATTTTCATATATATTTAATTTAAATTATTATAGACTTTTTATAAACGCATCAAAAATCGGGTGAGTGGACAGCGGTCTAGAAAGAAATTCGGGATGAAATTGAGTTGCTAGATAAAAAGGATGTCTATCTTTTGGAAGTTCTACAATTTCCATCAATTTTCCATCTGGAGATTTCCCAGAAAACACAAGTCCAGCATTCTCTAATTGTTCTACGTATTCTGGATTAACTTCATACCTGTGTCGGTGACGCTCTTTTGCAGTTTCTTTTTTATAAGCATCGTAAGCTTGAGTTCCCTTTTTAATTTTAGTTTCAAAAAGTCCAAGTCTCATACTTGCTCCATAATCTTTGTTTTCTAACTTTTTTCTCTGCTCTGGTAAAATATCAATTACTTTATGTTTAGCATTTTCTTTCATTTCTCTACTATAAGCGTCTTTTAATTTCAAAACATTTCTAGCATATTCAATAACGGCAATTTGCATACCGTAACAAAGTCCAAGATATGGAATTTTATTTTCTCTACAATACTGAGCTACAAGAATTTTCCCCTCAATTCCTCTCGCACGGACAACCCGAGCAAGCGAGTTTTCGGGGTAGTTCCGAATGAACTTTTGTAAAATCTTATGTTTTGCGATTTTGTAACGTTTTGTCGTGTTTCGTAGCAACCAGGTCGCTATAGACTAGTCGCTACACAACTTGCAAAATTCCACAAAAGTTCATTCGGAACTGTTTGGTTTATTTAGTTGAAAAGAACAAATTTCTTCTAAGAATTTTCATTCCTTTTTAACGGAACAAAAACTCTAGTGAAGAGGTGAGACAGGGAAAAACGTTGTCCTTGATCACCCTTCCTGTTTAACTGTGAAAGTTTTCTGTTCTTGTAGAAACTTTCAATCCTACATTTAGGGGTTATTTTTTATACTGGACCCCTCACCGAACACCAGTTAACCATTTTT
>JALVPE010000035.1 GCA_027031945.1 Candidatus Moraniibacteriota bacterium | reverse complement strand
GATTTAGTAGATTTATCAGCACATTATATTTTAGGTCAAGCAATATTGGATGGTTTGGAACAGGAAAAAAAATTAGATGAGCTTGTTAAGTCAAAAATTTTGTGGGAAAGAAGAGTGGGGATAATTGCTACATGGATTTTTATTCGTCAAAACAAATTAAATACAACAATAAGACTTTCAAAAAAACTCTTTGATGATAAAGAGGATTTGATACACAAAGCTGTGGGCTGGATGCTTAGAGAAGTTTGGAAAAAAGATGAAAAAATAGTAGAGGAATTCTTGATAACAAATTATAATAATATACCTCGTACAACATTGCGTTATGCAATAGAAAAAATGAATGAGTCAAAAAGAAAGCAATTTTTGAAAAAAACTTTTTAAAAAACTACATTGTGAATGTAGCAAATAAGGTGTTTATGTTAGATATATAATTTTGTAATGTGCCTCGGGAGAGACTTGAACTCTCACGTTCTTGCGAACATTGGATTTTGAGTCCAACGCGTCTACCAATTCCGCCACCGAGGCATAATATTTATATGTAAGTTTGTTTTATCCATTCTTTACCGCAACCACTTTTTAGATATTTTTCTCTTTTGCGAGCTAGCAATCTTGTATTAAAGTTTTCGATAAATAACAACTTGAATGGCTTGTAAGGTTTTGTTGTTTTATTATAGCCGTTATTATGTTCGGACAATCTTCTGGATACATTATTTGAAATACCAACATAAATATATTTTTTTGTCGCACTGGAAATTGCGTATACATAATACATAATATTAATTTAATTGTCTACCAACCTGCCTGCCGGCAGGCAGGTTCCGCCACCGAGGCATAATATTTATATGTAAGTTTGTTTTATTCATGTAATTCATATAAAATGTACTAGATTCTCACCCTACCTACCGGACAGGCTTTGCGGGCATGATAATTTTTTTATGACTAAGTATATGAGAACTTACTTTGTATTTTATTGTGGTACTTGAAGTATTATAGTATAATTGTGATATATAATCAAGTATGTGAATTAGAATTGCAGTTTTATTTTTATTTAAGATATTTAAGAAATGGCAAATATTATTTCATTTATTAATCAAAAAGGTGGAGTTGGAAAGACAACAAGTGCAGTAAATACGGCGAGCTATTTAGCTGAAGCGGGAAAGTTTGTGCTTTTGGTGGATTTGGATTCACAAGGAAATGCAACTAGTGGGTTAGGTATTGATCCCAGACATATTGAACATAGTTTGTATTCAACGATGGTTAACAATGGTAATGTACGTGATGCGGTGGTAGGCACTGGTATAGAAGGATTGCACATTATCCCGGCTACAGCAGATTTGGCAGGGGCTAATGTTGAACTCGTTGATGTGGAAAACAGAGAGTTTCGTTTGTATGACGTTCTCAGACAAGTGCGGACTGATTATGATTATATTATAATTGATTCACCGCCAAGTTTGGGGATTTTAACTATAAATGGGCTTGTGGCTTCAGATAATATTATTATTCCGGTACAGGCTGAGTATTATGCATTGGAAGGACTTGGGCAACTATTGGAAACTATTGATCTTGTGCGGAATAACTTGCAACCGAAATTACAAATTATGGGTGCAGTTATCACACTTTTTGATAGACGCAATAGATTGGCAAAACAAGTTGTGCGAGAGATGCGACAACATTTTCCAGGGAGAGTTTTTGAAAGTATTATTCCCAGAACTGTAAGACTTGCAGAAGCACCAAGTTTTGGACAATCCATTTCTGTGTTTGATAGTTTTAATAAGGGAGCAAAAGCATATAAAGCATTAGCAAAAGAAATAATTGCATTAGAATATAAATGATATGACACAAAAGCACGGATTAGGAAGAGGTCTATCTTCATTAATTCCACAAAAAAACTCAATACAAAATTCGAAAACACAATCAGTTGCGTCGCACAAACGTGATAATGTTTCTGTAAATTTAAAGAGAAAATTCAAGTCTCAATTAACTAATGAATATAATGATAAAGGCGATTTTATAAAAGAAATTCCAATTGGAATGTTGCGTGCAAATAAAGAACAGCCACGCACTTACTTTGATGAAGAAAAATTATTTGAATTAACAAACTCAATTAAGGTTCATGGTGTTTTACAGCCTCTGATTGCAGTTGATAAGAATGATCATTATGAACTTATAGCAGGAGAAAGACGATTACGTGCATCAAAAAAAGCAGGTTTAACAACAGTACCAGTTGTGGTTAAAAAACATGATGATTTGACTGATCAAATAAAATTGGAACTTGCACTTATAGAAAATATTCAACGACATGATTTGAATGTTGTTGAGGAGGCAAAGTCATATAAGAGATTGGTTAGTGAATTTGATTTGTCACAAGAAGAAATTGCCGTTCGTACCGGGAAGAGTCGATCGGTTATTGCAAATCGGATAAGATTACTTTCATTACCAATAGAAATACAAAAAGGGCTTATTGCGGGACAAATAACAGAAGGTCACGCAAAAGTAATTTTGAGTCTTTCAAATCCACAAAAGCAAATTGCTTTATATAAAATGATTATTGACGAAAAACTTACTGTGAGGCAAGCAGAAAAAAAAGTTTTGTTATCAGAACATGCAAGGAAAAAGCATATAAATCAAGGAAAAACGCCTCACGCACGTAGACTTGAAAGTCAATTAACACAGTATTTTGATACAAAAGTCCGCGTTAGAGAAAGCGCAAGTGGTGGCAATATCACAATCTCATATTTTTCAGAAGACGAGTTAAAAAATATTTTATCTAGATTGAAATTGACGTAATGAGTTTTATAGTGGTTTTGCTTTTTTTGCCCTGTTTATAGTACGTCTTATTGCGCTTTTTGCATGAGATGTTTTTACAAATTCAAGCCAATCAGCATTTGGTAGTTTTCTGTTTTTGTCTGTAATTATTTCAATAATTTGACCATTATGCACGATAGAATTAAGTGCTGACATTTTACCATCAATACGTGCACCAATAGCAGTATGTCCAACATCTGTATGAATTGCATATGCAAAATCCACCACACTTGCTCCTTCAGGTAATTCTATGATGTCGCCAAGTGGTGTAAAAGCAAAAATATGATTTTTGAGGAAATCGACTTTTAATCCTTCCATAAATTCTTCAGGATTATTGCCAAGCTCCTCTTGCCATTGTTGTAGTTGTTTAACCCATTCGACTTCTTTTTTGGTAATTTTATCTTTACGAGGAATAAAATAGCTAGTCCAACTCTTTTTTTTGCGTGTTTCGTAAAGCCAATGAGCGGCAATTCCAAATTCTGCTTCGTCGTGCATTTTTTGTGTACGAATTTGTACTTCAAGCACACGACCATCAGGGCCAAAGATTGTTGTGTGAATTGATTGATATCCATTTGGTTTTGGCAAAGAAATATAATCTTTAATTCGTCCAATCATTGGACGATATTTTTTATGTACAATACCAAGTGTTTCATAACAAGCTGTGACATCTTGTACAATAATACGTATGGCAACCAAATCAAAAATTCGTTTGATGTCCATATCATGTTTTTGTAATTTTAAATATAGACTATATATATTTTTTGCACGTCCATGCATGTCTACATATTTAATCCCATCTTCTTTCAATGAATTTCCAATCTCTTTAATTGCTTTTTCTACATAACTTTCTTTTTCTTTTAATTGTTCTTCGCTTAGGTGTTTTGTGCGTTGGTAATCTTCCGGTTGTAGATATTTGAAGCATAGATCTGCTAATTCACCACGAATTTCACCAATACCAAGTCTATTTGCAATTGGCACATATATTTCCATTGTTTCATTTGCTATACGTAATCTTTTATCTGGACGTAGATATTCTAATGTTTGCATATTATGTAGACGATCAGCAAGTTTAATAATGACTGTACGAATATCAGCTCCCATTGCCAAAAACATTCTACGCCAATTTTCAAGTTTATAATCTTCTTTTGTGCCACGTAATTTAATGCGACCAAGTTTTGTAATTCCTTCAATCATTTGTGCGATGTCCGGTCCGAATTTTTTGGAAATTGTAGATAGTGTTTCTGGTGTATCTTCAGGTACATCATGCAAAAGTCCGGCAGCAACAGTGCGAGCATCCATTCCAATTGTTGCAAGAATTTTTGCTGTGGCAAGTGGATGATTGATATATGGTTTGCCACTTGCTCGTTTTTGATTTTTGTGTGCTATGCTAGCAAATTCAAAAGCATCACGCACAAGTTTTTCTCCCTCATGAGTAGGTGGGTTTTTGAATGCTTTTATTACTTCATTGATTGTGATAGTATCTTGTTTCATAGTATTTATAGTATAAAGCAGAAATTCCAAAGAGGAAAGGTTGTATTATGTTGTTTTTGTGTAATAATGGTGTATATGAATATGCAAAAGCCATTGGCGGAGCGTATGCGTCCGCAAACAATGAAAAATTTTTATGGGCAGAAACATTTGGTAGGAAAAGATCAGGTTTTACGTGTGATGATTGATAGTGATAATATATCATCAATGATACTTTGGGGACCTCCAGGTACGGGCAAGACAACATTAGCAAGAATAATTGCACATGAAACAGATGCACATTTTGTACAGCTTTCGGCAATTAACGCTGGTGTAAAAGATGTGCGAAGCGCAATAGAAGATGCACAGAGCTATGCAAGACTTGGTACACGTTCGATTTTGTTTATTGATGAGGTGCATCGATTTAACAAGGCACAACAGGATGCATTTTTACCAAGTGTTGAGGATGGGACAATTATTTTTATTGGCGCAACTACAGAAAATCCAAGTTTTGAAGTTAATAATGCGCTATTGTCTCGTGCACGTGTGTTTACTTTGGAATTATTACAGAAAGAAGAACTGGTGAAGATTATTGATAGTGCATTGGAAAATACACAAGAAAATTTTGGTGTTGCAAATATTGTGATTAAAGACGATGTTAAATTGTTTTTAGCTCAAATGTCACATGGGGATGCTCGTATAGTACTTAACGCATTGGAAGTGGCAGTACAAATTTCTAGTTCTACTGGTGACGTAAATGATAAGACGAAAACTGTTGAAATAAGTAAAGAAAGCGTAGAACAAGCACTACAAAGTTCAAATATTTTGTATGATAAAAATGGAGAAGAACATTACAATTTAATTTCAGCACTACATAAATCAATGCGTGGAGGTGATGCTGATGCAGCAATGTATTATCTTACGAGAATGTTGCATGGTGGAGAAGATCCTCTTTATATTGCACGGCGTATTGTACGATTTGCGTCAGAAGACATTGGTATTGCAAATTCTTTTGCTTTGCCTCAAGCTATAGCAGCGTACAATGCATGTAGATTTATAGGAATGCCTGAATGTGGTGTTAACTTAGCTCAAGCTGTAGTGTATATGGCTAGTAGTAAAAAAAGCATAGCAATCTATGAAGGATATCGAGAAGCACTCCAAGATGTAAAAGAACATGGAAATATCCCTGTACCATTGCACCTACGGAACGCACCAACTAAAATGATGAAGGAGATGGATTACGGTAAAGATTATAAATACACACCACTTGCATCAGAAGATGAAAACAAAAAGCAGAACTTCTTACCGGAAAAATTAAAAAGTAAAAAATATATTAAATAAAAGAGCTTTACGCAAATTTGCATAAAGCTCTGAGTGTGTTACAAAAGTATAAATCCTTTTTCTTGAATGAGACTAGCCGCCCGTATTATTAGGCGGGATTCAATTTGCGAGTCACGGTATTTCTGGAGAATTGCAGTGTCGCAGATATCTGCAAAGTTGCCTGTTGGTCTAGTCATATACACTACAGATGTCATGCCGATGACTTGATCTTTTTCATCATCAAAACATGTAATAAGGTCTGTGCCAGAATACATGATACTAACCCAATGACTCCAAGGCATTTCTCCTGCAATAGGGACAATTATTTTTAGTAGCGCATTTAAGTCATCAAGGCAACTTTCTGGCACAACATTTATTCCGATTGAATAACTCATACCTAATTCCTCCATTTGTTAAACTGCTAGTCTTTATAAGATAGTACAACCATTGCACAAAAAAATAATCCTGTCAATCAATTGATCTACAGTTAACGATCAAGAATAACACCTCTTTCTTTTCTATGGGCGTAAGTCCATCCAATGAAATCTGAAATCTCTTCTTCTCTATTTGTTGTAATGTATCTTTCTTGATACATGAAACATATCACATGTCCCTCTAATGCTTCTTTTATCTCTATCCACACTTTAATACTATAAAACACGTTTTTCTTTGGAAAAACTTAGGTTTTTGCATAATTAATTATTTAAAGTTAACACTGTTATCTCTAGGCGTTAACTATATAAATACAGCTCTCTATCAATAATCGTGGAGATATTATTGTAGAGCAAGAGCTTATGAATTTTCTATCATTCCCGCGTAGCCTACCGGACAGGCAGGCCACGCAGATATGACAAATTAATTGAAATGTATTTTAGTATAAATATTTGATTTCATTAGACAAACACTGGGTATTGGACACTTATACACCACACTTATTATTATAGAGCCATAAATACTTGCAATATTTTTTAAATCGTGTATACTGATATAACAAAACGCTGATAAAAGCGTTTATGTTGGTATTTGTTTTAAATTTCAAAAATTATGTCACAGGATAATCTTATAAAATTAGTCTCACTTGGTGATGAAAAGGGCGAAGGTAAAGGACATGTGATTTGGGCGCACAAGAATACAAAGAAATTACGTGGTATTAAACTTGAGATTAAAAAGTTTAATCCAATCATAAAAAAACATACTCTTTATCGTGAAAAGAAATAAAGTGTATATTTTTAGTTAAGTAAATAGTATTATATATAAAACTATGTCTCGAAAATGTGAAATTACAGGGAAAAATTCTGCCAGTGGACACAATGTTTCTCATTCCCAAGTAAAAACAAAGCGAAAGTTTGGAGTAAATTTGCAAAAGAAGAATTTGATTAATCCTGCAACAGGATTGAAAATGACATTGCGAATATCTACATCAGCATTGCGTACTCTAAAAAAATGGCAAAAAGAAGGAAAAAAATACGACCTTAGAGAACTTGTACAAAAATAGATTTCTCTATTTTAAAAACACCTAACACTTTGTAGGTGTTTTTTGATTATTGAATCTCTCACATTACCTCTTTATTATTGTTTTGGAAAATATTATTTGTGGCGGACAGGCACATAAGTACTGTTCCTACAGAATATATGCATGGGTGTGGGGGATTGCTTAAAAATTAGTGGTTACATTTTTTTGTTTGTGTTATGATGTATTTACTATGATGGATAAAGAAACATTACAACATCATCTCAAGCACGTACATAAACAAACATTTTTTTCAGATCATTTGAAAGAATTAGTATATGGAGGCATTGATGGTATTATCACGACATTTGCAGTTGTTGCCGGTTTTACTGGTGCGACGATGATGGCGACAAGCCAAAATGAAAAAGGGTTAGGTATGTCCGTATCTGTTGTACTTATTTTTGGATTGGCAAATCTTTTTGCTGATGGATTTAGTATGGGTGTTGGTGATTTCTTGTCATCACGTGCAGAAAAGAAATTATTTGACAGGGAACGAGGCAAGGAAGTGTCAGCAATTGAGGACGATGAAGAATTCGAGTATGATGAGACGATATTCATATTGATGGAAAATGGTTTTACAAAAGAAGATGCACATACTATAACAAATATTTACAAAAAAAATCCTGATTTTTGGGCTGAGTTTATGATGCAACATGAACTTAATATGACATATCCAGAAGATTCACCTGTACGTAGTGCTATGATTACTTTTGTATCGTTTATTGTATTTGGTTCAATTCCGCTGTTGCCATATATTTTTGATATGTCATCACTGCATGTAGAATTTATGATGGCATCTATTTTCACGGCACTTGCTCTGACATTATTGGGATTTATACGAGCAAAATTTACAAAAGAATGCATCATCACTTCTATGTTAGAGATTGTTGGACTGGGTATGTCGGCTGCGTTTATCGCTTATTTTGTGGGAACACTTTTTGCTTGAGTTTGTGGATATGCAAAAAATAATATTCTATTTTGCAAAATAATCATCCCAGTAGTATTATAATTAAGTTATTGAATACAATAGATTTATGCAAAAAACACACATGGGAATGTCAAAAATTTTTATTTTGTTACTTATAATTGGTATACTGATTATTTCAGCAATTATGTTTGGATATAGTGGCGGAAATGTTGACAAGGTAAAATCACAAGCAAAGACTAAAGCATATGACACAATTAATAAAAACAGTGAAGAAATTGTAGGAAAGGTAGTCGATAATAGCAGAAAAACTGTTGGTGAAAAACTTATAGAAACAGGAGAAAAAATATTAGATAAAGAATAATAATTTAAAATAACAAAAATTCGTATGGATATATATGAGGAATCGGTTTTGTTACATAAAAAACACGGCGGTAAAATTGCAACAAAATTAAAAGTTGAACTAAACAATAAAAAAGATTTATCACTTGCGTATTCACCGGGAGTTGCAGGAGTATCACGAGCGATTAGTGAAGATGTTTCAAAAACAAAAGAATTAACAATTAAAAAAAATACAGTAGCGATAGTCTCAGATGGAAGTGCGATTTTGGGTTTGGGCAATTTAGGACCACATGCTGCACTGCCGGTAATGGAGGGTAAAGCTGCACTTTTTAAACATTTTGCTGATGTAGATGCTTTTCCACTTTGTATTGATACGCAAAATGTAGATGAAATTGTGGATTTTGTAAAAAAGGTGTCTCCAACATTTGGAGGAATTAACTTAGAAGACATTAGCGCACCTAGATGCTTTGAGGTAGAAGAGAGACTCAGAGAAGAATTAGATATCCCAGTGATGCATGATGATCAACATGGTACAGCGGTCGTGGTGTTAGCAGGACTAATGAACGCTTTGAAGTTGCGTGATAGCAAAAAAGAAGAAATTAAAGTTGTGATAAATGGTGTAGGAGCCGCAGGAGTGGCAATAACAAAAATTTTACTTGATTGGGGAGTGAATGATATCGTACTTTGTGATAGTCAGGGAATTATTTGTAATGAGCGCACAGGACTCAACGACACAAAGGTAAAACTTATGAAAGTAACAAATGGTGCAGGCGTGTGTGGAATGTTAAAAGATGCATTAGAAGATGCAGATGTATTTATAGGAGTATCAGTTGCTAAGGCCTTGAAACCTGAAGCGCTAAAAATAATGAAAAAAGATCCAATAATCTTTGCATTAGCAAATCCAGAACCAGAAATAATGCCAGACGTAGCAAAAGAGGCTGGGGCATTTGTAGTAGCAACAGGAAGAAGTGATTATCCAAATCAGGTAAATAACGTATTGGCTTTCCCTGGGATATTTAGAGGAGCACTAAACAATAACATAAAACAATTTGAAGACAAAATGTTTGTTAGTGCCGCAAAGGCCATAGCAAATTGTGTAGAAAACCCAACATCAGAAAAAGTAATCCCAGACCCATTTGACACCCAAGTAGCAAAGGTAGTTGCAAGTGTTATTAAATGACAATAATTGTTCGCTTTAATTTATCTATAATGAACGAAAAAAATAAAAAAACAGCTTAAAAAGGTGGAAATTGAAATTTAATAAAACAAAAAGCCTTAAAAGACCCACAAGATACAGATAAAATGAGGTTATATATTTTGTCTTCATTAGTTTGAAGACAAAAAAATAAAATTAAAAGAATGATTAAAATGATATACTATTTACATAACAATTATTATGTTTGTTACATCTTTTCTATTTAGTAGTGAAAAAATTGTTTAAAATAAGGGATTATACTATTATAGTGTTACATAATAAATTACATGTCTGAATATAAAAAATTACGTCTTCTTGAACTGAAATTTGGCTCAGAATTAACGAAATTAATACCGGAATTTGTTATAAAGTTATTACTTGTTATACTAGTATTTTAACACTTTCCTGTGGATAACCCCAAATAAGTTAATAATTAGTTAATGAAAATATATATTTAAAATTTGCAAAAAAGAAAATAGAAAAAGAGCTATCCTTGTTAAGTCATTATGTAGAGGGCTACTATTAGGTGCAATAATTGCTGTAGCTGGTTTTTTTGATATTACCATGGTGGCATTGTATTTTAATTATATATTTTTTGAACCAGTATTAGAAGTTATGTCAATACCAGTGACATTGTTTGTCATAAATCATGGCTGGTTCTCTGCGCAGTTTTCCTTGTTTGGAATGGTTGTGGTGGTTATTTTGTTTGGCCTCCTTGGGTTGTTTATTGGCGCTGGTATTAATTTTTTTCTTAAAAAAAATAGAGACTTTATTACTAGCGTAATACTTTTATTCGGAATAATATTTTCAATAATTATTTACATTATTGTGTTGGATATGAAGCCACAAAAGTGCTATTTTATGGTTAATAATAATGAGAAAGATAAATGTTTTATGTATTCGGTAAATTATACATCTGCGCAGAGATTGAAAAACGATTTTTGTGAAAAAATATCTGCAGAAAATATTAAAAAAGAATGCTATTTTTCACTTGCTACAGAAAAATATAATTTGCAGTTATGCAATAAAGCAAGTAGTCGTGATACATGTATTGACAAAGTTATTGAAGGACTTGCTAATAAGAATCATAATTATGATAAATGTCAAGAAATCAAAAAACAGGATATTAGAAAAGATTGTTTTTTCAGCAAAGCATTATTTTTGAAAAATCCAAATGTATGCTTAGAGTTAGACGATAAGTCTGAGACAAAAAGGTGTTGCGAATTTATTTCTCAAAGAACTGGTAAAGTTGTATCTTGTGACAAACTTATAGGACAAAATATAACAACTATATTTGAAGATAATGCTAGTAAACAATCTGAAAAATGTGCAGCTATGCATGATCGATCCTCTAAGGATAATTGTTATTATAAAGTCGCTGAATTTGTTTCCAGCTATAAAAGTTTTAATTTTTGTGAAAAAATTACATATCAAAATATGAAAAGAAAATGTTATGAAGATTTTGTTTATCCTAATATAAAACATGTTTCAGATATTAATGTTTGTGAAGAAATGCAGAATGCTCAAGAAGCATCTATATTTTGTTTTAACAATCTTGCTGTTAATACGGCTAATCCAGAGATATGTTTAAAAATTAAAACTATTCCACATAGAGGAACTTGCTATAATAATGTTGCGATGGCTACAAAAAATGATACAATTTGCGAAAAGCATGAAAATACAAGAGATAAAGATGGTTGTTATTTGGTTGTATCGATGACGATGGGTACTCAAATTTGTGATAAAATTAACGATGTAGATATTCGTAAAAAATGTAAAAGTGGACATTAAAAAGTTCTGGGATTGCTGATACTTTACTTACTAAAGATGCTATGGTAGGGGGTGTAATGGAGCTTGCTGTGAGAGGGCGTGATGAGTATGATTCGCATAAGTCTTATATACTTAAAGATCCAGTAATAGAAACTGCGAAAAAAGGTTCTTGACAGGGACGTTGGATTGCATTTGCCTATGGAATTTAGGGTTTTTGTTTAATGTTTGTTATAATATTAGGTGTAATTTAAGCATTGAATTAATATATAGAAATGATTAAGAAAATTATTATTACAGTTGTAGTTGTGTTGCTCATTGTAGGTGGAATGTTTTTTGTTCGTTCTCGCAAGAGTGAACAGTCCTATACACAGTCGCAAGTTATTATTACAGATGTACACAAGACAATTAATGTAGATGCTACTATGAATCCTGATGTGTATGCTGATATTGCATCGGAATTGCCGGCATTGATTGCTTCGGTGGATGTTGAAATGAATGATGAAGTCAAAAAAGGTCAAGAGTTATTTCGATTGGATAAAAAATCAATCTATGCTCAGATAAATAATGCAAAGTTAGCGGTGGAGCGTGCAGAATTAGCCGAGCAACAAGCACGGCGTAAATGGGATATGCTCAAACCAGAAGAAAGGAAAAGTATCGTAAAAACTACGGAACAGGCTCGTCAAACTTTAAATGAGGTTTATGCTCAGGCATCAAAAACCACTATTACTTCACCAATTGATGGAATAGTTGTAGAGCAAAATGCGCGTGTGGGAGAGGTGGCTCAGGGAGTTGTGATGCGTATCATCGATCCGCAGTCTTTGCAGGTTGAGGCACTTATACCAGAAGTTGATATTGCAAAAGTAGCTAAAGGTGATAAATCATTTATAACTTTTGATGCGTATCCGGACAAAATAGTTGACGGGACTTTTGTGTCGATGGATGTTAGTAGTACTTTAAAACAAAATAGCACATACTTTAAAGCTATTATTAATATTGATGATAAAAGTGATATCAAAATATTAGATGGCATGAATGCCAGTGTTGATATTGAAATAGAAAAAAAATCTGAAGTAACCGCTGTGGCTAGAGATTTTGCTTTCAAAGATGATAATGGATATTTTGTATATATTCTTAATACTATACCAAACAGTAAAAACCAATTTACAAAGAGATATTTTCAAGAGGGAATTGTGGGAGATAAATTTGTAGAGATTGTCAGCGGATTAAATGTAGGTGAGAATGTGGTTTTGCCACAGGAGAAGTAAATAGATTTATTTTTGGAGCAGGAGGTATGTTTAGTAATATTAAATTGTCGATATTTTTGGCAGTTAAAACTATTTTAAGAGGTGATAAAGGTTCACTGATTTTAACTATAATGATAATGATGGTT
Organism: Candidatus Moraniibacteriota bacterium; assembly: GCA_027031945.1. GTDB lineage: Bacteria > Patescibacteriota > Minisyncoccia > Moranbacterales. The sequence continues at coordinate 3,274 of JALVPE010000035.1, read as the reverse complement.
GTTTTTTTGAATTTACTTTTTATAGATTCTATTTTTGCAGGCATCGGTAAAACAATGGATAATACTAAAATAAATTATCAGTATGGTGAAGTAATTATTGAACCATCAACAACAGAAACTTATATTGAAGATACCAAAAGAATTATAGATACTATTCAAGATTATGAATATGTGCGTGCAATTACAGCTAGATTGGAATCCGGAGCAGTTTTGACTTTTGATAAAAAGAAAGATGGTCGCAATGTAGAAACTTTTACTTCCGGAGTAATTGGAATTGATCCGGAGTGGGATAATCAAGCTATAGATATGCGTTCAAAAATTATTGCCGGACGTTATTTGAAGTCATCTGATCGAAAAGAAGTTTTATTAGGAGCAGATGTGGCTGGTGGTTATGGCAGTACTGTGTATCCAACTAGTCTAAACGGGGTACGAATTGGTGATGAAATTACTGCTTATTATAATAATGGAGTAGTTAAAGAGTATAAGGTGGTAGGAATTTACAAGACAAAAAATTTTGATATGGACGGACGAATGTTTGTTACTCAGAAAGAATTAAATTCTATTCTTGGCACAACCAATGAAGCTAGTGAAATTATTATTCGCTTAACCAATCGTCAACTTTCTCAGAAAATGCTTAGTGAATTACGTCGACTTGGTTTTGATAATTATGATTTGTTTGATTGGAATGATAAATTGGCTTTTGGACGAAGTATTAACAAATCTTTTGATATGATTGGCATGATTTTACGGGTGATAGGATCTTTGGTGGCTGGTTTGGTAATTTTTATTATTATTTTTGTGGACATTGTTAATAGACGTAAGCAGATTGGCATTTTAAAAGCTATTGGTATTCCAACAATAGTAATTAGAAATTCTTATATTATTCGAGGAATGTTTTACACAGTGGCAGGGATTATTTTGGGTTATTTGTTGATGCAGTTTGGTGTGATCGGTTTTTTTCAAAAGCATCCAATAGATTTTCCTATGGGTGATATGGTGCCATTTATCAAAGAAAAATCATTGCGTATGAGCATAATACTTTTTATAACGGCAGGCTTGATTGGTTCGTTTATACCAGCGATAAAAGAAGTTCGCAAAAAGATTTTAATATTGATGCGATAGTATGGAAAAAAAATATATTTTACAAACCAAAGAATTGGTAAAAACTTATAAAGTAGATTCACCTAGTCCTGTACATGCTCTCAAGGGGGTAAATTTGAGTTTAAAGAGAGGTGAATTCGTAGCTTTAATGGGAAGAAGTGGCAGTGGTAAGTCTACTTTTTTGCATCAGATTGCACTACTTGATAGACCTACTTCAGGATATATTGAGATTGATGGAGTCGATGTAGCAGAATTAAATGAAAAAGAACGAGCGGAATTTCGTTTAAAGACTCTAGGTTATATATTTCAAGATTATGCACTTATACCGGAATTAAATTTGTATGAAAATATAGCAATACCTATGATGGCACTGACTTGGAGAAAGATATCATATAAAAAGGATGTTATGGAGATAATAAGGAGGGTGGGGTTGCATGGTCGTGAAAATAATTTGCCGTCAGAATTATCAGGAGGAGAGCAACAAAGAGTGTCAATCGCTAGAGCAATTGTAAATAAACCCAAGATTTTATTTGCAGATGAACCAACTGCAAATTTGGATTCGGAAGCGGCAGCTGTTGTGTTGAATGTTATGCGAGAATTAGTGGATAATTATGGTCAAACAATAATAATGGTTACACATGAACCAGACGATAAAAAATATGTAGATAGAGTTGTGTGGCTAAAAGATGGAAAATTGCAGAATGAGTGATAGTTTTTTCAAGAATTTTTTAATGTTTATATATTTATTGATGACCTGTATATTAGTTATTTTATATAGGTGTTGCAACTAATTTTTGAACTTAGTGATAATGTATTGTCTTCAAATATTATTTTATGGTATAATAAAATCATTATTTGAGGGTAATTTAAATGCAAACAAAAACAAGACAGATTTTAATTATTACCATTCTCGGTTTGGTTTTGGTGGTGGTTGGTCTTTCTAATCTTATGCAAGCAAGAATTAATAATTTTGTTGATGATAATCTAGAGACAAGATTGGTTTCTGACGGTGTTAGAAATATAAACCGCTTTAAATTATGTCTAAAGTACCCCTAAACCCTACTTCTATTACAATATTATGTGTCTCAATAAAACCAATAAAATTATTCTTATTATTTTTATTGGTTTTGTCTTATATGGCAATACATTTGGTGGCGAATTTTTTTGGGATGATTATGATATAGTAACCAATAATCAATATATTCGTAGTTGGCAATATTTTCCTCGTTATTTTACGGAAAATTTGGTAGCCGGCTCTAATATTGTAAGTAATTATTGGAGACCATTACAATTAGTTCTTGTATCTTTAGACTATCATGTTGCAAAATTAAATCCCTTTATCTATCATTTTCAAAATTTATTTTGGCATATACTGGCTACAATTTTATTGATGGTATTTATGGAGGTTGTTGGAGTAAAGAAAAACATTGCTTTTTTTACATCTTTATTTTTTCTAGTGCATCCATTGCAAACGGAAGTCATTTCTTATATTTCCGGAAGAATGGATTCAGTTTTATTTGTTTTAACTTTAGGAGTGTTATTGTTGTTTGTTAAAAGTGTTCGTGAGCGTAAATATATTTTTTATTGGCTTGCTTTCTTTGTGTTTATTTTAGCTTTATTTGCTAAAGAACGAAGCGTTGTTGTATTTCCCTTATTGACAGCACTTATTTTCACAGTTTTAAAGAATGAGGTAAATTTAAAAAGAAAGATATTATTGTTATCACCTTTTGCTTTATTGAGCGTGGTGTATGTTTGGCTGAGAATAACTATTTTGCATTTTCCCAGTTTTTTTATCAAAATCCCTCAATATGATATTGGTAACCTTGTTTGGTATAAACAATTTATGGTTTATTTAATAGTTGTTGGTCATTATATCGAGTGGATTGTTTTTCCAGTGAAGTTGCGAATGATTTATACCGTTGAAATTACCGGGAGTTTATTAAATTGGTATTTTTTTATTGGTTTATTGGCAGTTTGTTTGGTGCTTTATGGTGGTTATAAATTATGGAAAAAAAGAGGTTGGTTGTTAATGTTTTGGTTGGCTTGGTTGGTAATTTGGTTTTTACCAAATTTTTATACTATCAGAATGCAAGGTTGTTTTGCTGAACATTGGTTGTATTCGGTTTTTCCGGCGGTTTTTGTGTTTGTAGGGGTGGGATTAGATATTTTAATA
>JALVPE010000034.1:14613-16006 GCA_027031945.1 Candidatus Moraniibacteriota bacterium | reverse complement strand
TCTTGTCACAATCGTTTTGTCATCAGACACACTGACCCAAACTACAAGGTTAAAGTTGCAACACTTCTGACAGCATGGGAAAATGACCGTGCAGTCAAAGTAAAATTTGATGATGCAGATACATCCTGTGGAACAGATGTGCAAATGTTCAAAGCTCAATAAAATCTGATATATATATGTATCTTTAAAGAATTTTAAAGATAAATATATGCATATCAGACAAAACCATTCAACTCTTAATGAGTTGGGTGGTTTTTTGTTTTTTGTGTTATAATAGTGTACATGTATATAGGAGTTAATGAAATTTGTGGATCGCCAGAGATCATTAATGTTTTAAAAGTGATGCTTACGGGCATGATTGCTTTTATGGTTGCATTTTTAATCACTCCGATTTGGACACATTTTTTATATAAATATAAGCTTGGTATCAAAATCAAAAATAATGGAGTGCAGGGCGATAAATTGCAATTTGTAAACACGCTCCATGCTGATAAATCAGGAACACCAACAATGGGAGGTGTAATTGTGTGGGTTAGTGTGTTTTTGTTTATCTTAGCTTCGCATTATATCTTTCCACTCATTGCCAATTTGATGAATACTGAATTTTTGGCAAGATTGGATTTTTTGTCTAGAAAACAAACATGGTTGCCATTATTTGCGTTGGTAGCTATGGGAGTGCTAGGATTATTTGATGATGTGATGAGTGTGCGGGGTTGGGGTAGTAATAAGGGTGGTGGTATGAGGTTTGCTGCTAGGTTTTGGTGGCTTTTTGCAATTGCGGCATTAGGAGCTTGGTGGTTTTATGCAAAATTGGGCTGGGATATGATACATGTTCCAGGAGTTGGGGATTTTGGTATAGGTTTATGGTATATTCCACTTTTTATTGGTGTAATTCTTTTTACTGCGTTTTCATCTAATGAGACGGACGGACTTGATGGACTTAATGCTGGCGTGCTCATGATGGCATTTTTGGCTTTTACGGTCATTGCTTTTTCGCAAAACAAAGTTAACCTTGCTGCATTTTGTTTAGCTATTTCCGGAGCATTACTAGCTTTTTTATGGTTTAATGTTTATCCGGCACGATTTTTTATGGGGGACACTGGGGCAATTAGTTTGGGGGCCACTCTTGGTGTTGTAGCTATGCTTACAAATTCTGTGTTCACACTTTTTATAATTGTTTTTATATATGTCTTGGAGTCAGGTAGTGCTCTTATACAAATGACATCAAAAAAGTTTTTCAAAAGAAAAATATTTCTTGCAGCGCCTATTCATCATCACTTTGAAGCTATGGGTTGGCCAGAGCCAAAAGTCACGATGCGAGCTTGGATTTTTACGGCGGTTATGGTAGTGCTTGGACTTATCATCGGACTTGTTGGTATGGGATAATATAGGT
>JALVPE010000034.1:0-14603 GCA_027031945.1 Candidatus Moraniibacteriota bacterium | reverse complement strand
TATTAAAAATGAATGATACAAAAATAAAAAAAATACAAGATGTAAATATTTTTGGGAAAAAAGTTATCGTAAGAGTTGATTTTAATGTTTTACTCAATAGTGATAACAATGTTAAATCAACATACAAAATTTCTGCTGCAAAAGATACTATTGATTATTTAATCGAAAATGGAGCTAGTCATGTAGCACTTCTTACGCATTTTGGTCGTCCAGATGGTAAGGTCGATGAAAAATATTCTGTCAAAAATATAACTGATGATATTGCTCAGATATTTGAGCGAGAAATAGTATTCATTCCAGATTGTGTAGGACCTAAAGTTGTTGCAATGGTAAACAATTCAACACAAAATAAATTATTTTTGTTAGAAAATGTTCGTTTTTATAAAGAAGAAAAAGAAGACAAAAAAACTTTTGCGGCAAAATTATGTGCACCATTTGATATTTATGTAAATGAGGCGTTTGGAGTTTCGCATAGGAAACATGCGTCAGTACATGCTATTACGAGATGTATCCCATCATATGCAGGACTGCGGTTACAAAAAGAAATAAACAATTTAAAACATGTGAAATATGAGCCAATACATCCAGCCGTTGCAATTATAGGCGGAGCTAAAATTGACACAAAAATTCCAATGATAGAGGAATTTTCTCAAAAATATGATACGGTACTGGTAGGTGGCAGGACGGCAGTAGAGGCAAAAGAACGAAATATGAAATTTGATGATAATGTTATTTTTCCAATTGATTTTGAATATAAATATTATGATATTGGTCCGGGGACAATTGAAAATTTTTGCAATGCAATAAAAAATGCAAAAACAATTGTGTGGAATGGACCAATGGGGTGGATTGAGAAAGAAGAGTATAAAAAAGGCACGCTTGCTCTCATTGAAGAAATTGCAAATAATACGGGAGCTTTTAGTCTTATCGGTGGAGGTGAGAGTGCACAAATGGTGGATGAAAGTGGTTTTTTGGAAAAAATTTCATTTTTATCAACAGGTGGTGGAGCGATGCTGGCTTATTTGGGAGGTGAAGAAATGCCAGGTGTTGATATGCTTTTGTGTAAAGGAGATAAATGTTGATAAGTATGATATAATCAATTTTAGTAAATAAAAATTAAAAAAAATATGGCGAAAATAAAAAAAATAATTGCACGTGAGATACTTGATTCACGAGGTAATCCAACAGTTGAAGCAGAGCTCCATCTTGATAATGGTATTAAATCATGGTCACAAGTGCCAAGTGGCGCTTCAACTGGTGAATTTGAAGCATTAGAATTAAGAGATGGTGATAAAAAACGTTATGGGGGCAAAGGTGTTTTGAAAGCGATTGAAAACGTTAATGGAGAAATACAAGAGGCTGTTGTTGGTATGGATGTAACAGATCAACAGGCTATTGATGATAAAATGATAAAACTTGATGGTACTCAGAATAAGGAAAGACTTGGAGCTAATGCAATTTTGGCAGTATCTCTTGCAGTTTGTCGAGCTGGAGCAATTAGTACCAAAAAACCATTATATGAACATATAGCCTATTTGCATGGCACAAAAGAAGTGGCTTTACCAATTCCGATGTTTAATATTGTTAATGGAGGTCAGCATGCAGATAGTGGGCTTGCAATTCAAGAATATAAAATTGTACCACAAGGTATTAACTCATTTGCTGAGCAATATCGTGCCGGTGCGGAGATTTTTCATGCACTTAAAAAAAATCTTGCTGAGAAAAAAATGGTAACTTCAGTTGGGGATGAAGGAGGGTTTGCACCACGACTAGATAGTAATGTGGCACCACTTGAAGTTATTGAAATAGCTACAAAATCTGCAGGATATAAAATGGGTGAGCAAATTAGTATTGCAATTGATGCGGCAGCAAATTATTTTTATCATAAAGATTGTGGACATTATGCATTTGAACTTGAGGACAAAGCATTTACAGTCCCGGAGCTCCTGGATGAGTATCAAAAGTGGGTTGATAATCATTATATCATGAGTATTGAGGATGGACTTAGTGAATATGACTGGGAAGGATGGCACACAATGTATGAAAAATTTGATGAGCAGATTATGCTTATTGGAGATGATTTGTTGGTTACAAATGCTAAAAGACTTAAACGAGCAATTGATGAAAAATCATGTAATTCGGTACTTATTAAACCCAACCAAATTGGTACAGTGAGTGAAACATTGGCATTTGTAAAATTAGCACAAGATAATGATATGAAAACGATTGTATCGCACAGAAGCGGTGAGACAATTGATGATTTTATAGCTGATTTGTCAGTCGGTATTGCATCTGATTTTATAAAAACAGGTTCATTATCTCGAGGAGAGCGTTTATGTAAATACAATAGACTATTAACAATATCTGAGACAGTAAAGTAATATGAAAACACCACAGAAAAAAGTTCTTTGTATTGGAAGTATGGGAAAAGACATTTTTTTCCCAGTAAATTCTGGTACAGTAATTGATTCCAAAGAAGGTAAAAATGAAATAAAACAATTTTGTTTTCGTTATGGAGGAAAAGTACATGTAGAAGATCGTTTTAGTGCGCTTGGAGGTTGTGCATGTAATGTTTCTATTGGTTTGGCTAGACTGGGGATTGATGTTACAGCATTTGGAAATATTGGTAATGATCACGATGGAGAATGGATTAGAAAGATGTTAGATAATGAACATGTGGATGTTAGTAAGATAAAAGTAGTTCAAAAAAGTAATTCAGACATGTCTGTTATTATTGTCGATACAAATACTGGAGAACGTACGATATTTGTTAATCGAGATGTTGGTGAAAAATTAGTAATTAAAGCGGAGGATATTAGCGGATTTGATTGGTGTTTTATGGGTTCTCTGTATGGGAAAGATATTAAAAAGAATATGCAAATAATTCATGATGAATTATCGAATACAAAACTTAAATTAGCTTACAATCCTGGTGGTAAAAATATTAAACAGGATGAAGATATTGTTTTGGATTTAATTCATCATGCAAGTATTGTTTTTGTAAACAAAATAGAAGCACGTGAAATTGTATCAAAGTTTGATTTGGGGTATCCTGATAAGGAGTTATTAGATGAACAATATTTATTATTGACATTGAGAGAACATATGAAAGATCCTAAATCAGTAGTTGTTTTAACGGATGGTCGTCGTGGTGCATGGGTGTATGATGGTAATAATATATATCATACAAATACAATTGATAAGCCAGTGCTTGATGCTACCGGTGCAGGGGATGCATTTGCGAGTGGTTTTTTCGCGGGTATTTTATATGAATTGTCATTGGATAAATGTATTAGATGGGGCAGTGTGAATGGCGATAGAGTTGTCGACTATTATGGTGCACAAAAAGGATTACAAAAGTGTGATATAATTCAAAGCAGAACAAAATTGTTTGTTGTAGAAAATAAAAAAATTAAATAATGAGTTTTTTCGATAAATTTAAAAAGGAACATAATAAGATTAAACACTATCTGGCGCTTGATATTGGCACAGAGATGGTGAAGTCTTTGGTGTTTAGTTTAGATAAGAATGAGAAGAAAGGTATTGTAGTTGGAGTTGGGCGACGAAAACAAAAAAGAGGAAATATGCAAAGTGGTGCAATTTCTGATATAAATGGTGTGATTGACGCATGTAATCAAGCTATTGATGAAGCGAAACAAATGGCTGGCATAGAAGAAGTGTCAGACGCTATTATGGGAGTTGCCGGTGAACTAGTAAAAGGCACAACAACAACGGTGCATTATGAGAGAGCAAATCCGGCAGATCGTATTGATTTGTCTGAACTCAAGGATATTATTAGTCGGGTGCAGTGGAAAGCGCTAGAGAGAATTAAAGAACAAATGGAATGGGAATTGGGACGTAGTATGGATGTAAAACTGATCAATGCGGCTATTGTAGATGTGCGAATTGATGGATATAGAGTTACAAATCCACTTAATTTTCAAGGGAAGAATCTATCTATTAGTGTATTTAATGCATATGCGCCCCTTATGCATTTGGGTGCAGTTGACATGATTGCGGAAGAGCTAAATCTTAATCTTATGCAAGTTTCTGCTGAACCTTATGCTGTATCAGCTTCTGTTGGATATGAAGATATTTTGGATTTTAGCGGTATATTTATTGACATTGGAGGTGGTACTACAGATATTGCAGTTGTGCGTAATGGTGGACTTGAAGGAACAAAAATGTTTGCTCTTGGAGGTCGTGCTTTTACAAAGAGATTGTCACAATCATTACGCGTACCATTTAATGAAGCTGAAGTACTTAAAATGAAATATTCGTATGGACAATTACCTAAAAATGTTTCAGAACAATTTTCAAAAATACTTTTACAAGATAGTCAAGTATGGCTTGGGGGTATCAAGTTATCACTCATGGAATTTGCTGAAAAAGATTTATTGCCATCTAATATTTATTTATGTGGCGGTGGTAGTGCTCTTCCTGAGATTGGAAATGTACTTATGGATGAAAAGTGGACAAAACAATTACCATTTACCAAAATACCAAATGTGAATTTTTTACAGCCAAGGGATGTTATTAATGTTGTTGATCAGACAAATGAATTAATTAATCCACAAGATATAACGCCTATGGCATTGGCAAATTTGATTGTAGAAATGTCGACTAAAGAGAAAACAATATCGCAAATTTTACATCGTGCAATGCGAGATGTTCAAAAATAATATTAATTTATGATAAATCAACAGAAAATATACATTGATATCGATGAAGAGATTACTACAGTTGTTGATCGCATTCATCGCATAGAAGGGAATAACATCATTCTTATTGTGCCTCAACATGCTTTACTTTTGCAAAGTATTGTGAATTTAAAGTTGCTTGCACAAGAGGCTAAAAGATATAAAAAAAATATTGTACTTATGACAAGAGATGAAGATGGAATAGTATTTGCACAACGTGCAGGCATTGAAGTTCAGCCATTTGTTACTCAAGAAGATGAAGGTGAAATGATTATGTCAAATAAAGTTCATTCAGACAAAAAGATTATTCCAAAATATGCCGAACAGATTATAAAGGAAGAAAGTCGCAAAAAGACAAATATGAATTTAGGTTCTCGTTCATTTTTTGATACTAATACCAGTATGACAAATGTTTCTGGTGTGCATGCTTCATTACATAATTCTGTTAATGATCAAGTTGAAAATACAAAACATGCTGTGACTTTGCAAAAGCAAGGAACACGAGTTCATGTAAAACAACAAATGAGACAAAAACATCTAGTACAAAATGCACATGATAAGAATATGATACAACGGCATGTAGCCAAAAATGAAGTGGTAAAAAATAATACTGTATTACAAAAAAGACAAAGTACTGATCAAACCAAAGGTCAACTGTTTCAAGTACAAAATAATATTGAACATCTTGATGAGTATGAACAATCACTGAGAAATGCTCAATTATCAAATAAACCTATGGGTAATATTCAATTACCTAAAGATGAAAATTTGCAACATATATATGCACATCCCAAAAAAACACGAAACATAAAGCGTAATATTATAAAAAAACAAAGAAATAAAAGGAAGCCAGATAGTGTTAATTTGTCATCTGTGACAGGAACTATCATTAGAAGTTTTATTTTTGGAGGTATAATATTGGGTGTATTTATTTTATTCATTGTCATATTGCCAAAAACGAAAATTTCTGTCACTCCAAAACATATCAACATCAATGAAAAAATAGAATTAACAGCACAAACTGATCAGAGTGTATATGATTCTGAGAGACGGTTGATTCCGGCAAGGTTAATTGAACGAGATATAACATTTACAAAAACTTTTGATGCAACCGGACATGGTGATGTGAAAGCACAAAAGGCACATGGTAAAATTACTATCATTAATGAATATAGCGACAAACCACAGCCACTTGTAGCAACCACGAGATTTTTAGCAGAAGATGGGACATTGTTTCGGTTAGCTAATCACGTAACCGTACCAGGTATGAAAGATGGTAAACCGGGTAAAATAGAGGTTTTAGTGATTGCAGATAAATCAGGCAGTAATGCTAATATTGGTCCAACAAAATTTTCAATACCTGGTTTTAAAGGTACTCCAAAAGATGGTAAATTTTATGCAGTTAGTGAAAAAGCTATGATAGGTGGAGGTATTGGTGGAAATAATGTTATTGTAACAACTGATGCCGATATAGAAAAAGCAAAAAAAGAAATGACAGATGAAATTAAACAATACATAACGGAACAAGTAACAGGGTTATTACGTCCAGATAATGAGGTTTTGTTGGATGATGATATTAAATATGAGGTTATTAGTTCTGAAGCTAGCGTGAGTGCTGGCACGATGACAAATCAATTCATGTATGAGATAGTATCACATGTAAAGGTGCTGGTTTTTTCAGAGGATGACGTGCTAGCCGTTATGAATACACATTTAGCAAAAAAATATCATCAATATGATGCGGATAAAGTTAATCTTGATATAAGATATACGGATATTGTACCGGATTTTGATAAAGAATCTATAAAAATGACGGTGCAAGGAGTAGCCGATGTTATTGCTAATGTAAATTTGGATTTATTTAAGAAAAATATCATTGGCAAAAAACATGAAGAAATCTTAAAAATTATGGAAGATGACTATAATTCTGAAATAGAAAAGGTTACAATAGAGAGTGTATTTCCAGGGTTTCCGGGATTTATCGCAAATCATGTTTCGCGGTTTGGATTTATGACGAGTGTATTTATAAAATAATAAAATTATAACAAATAAAATTTAGCAGGCACTTATCGTATTTGTTTCTTTGTAGTTTATAGAGATACTTAATAGATAAATTTGAATAATTATATAATGGCTCTTGACAATATTTTATTATTTGGTAGTATAAGTATTACACGTTCAGAAAAAAAATAATATATAGATATTAAGAGGTTTTCCTGTAGCAGTTGTTCAGGAACTAGGAATGAGTTTATAGTGTGGATCACACCCTCTTGTTTTTATATGTGTTTGTGATTTCTGGAGTATTTTATATAATGTATGGCAAAGAAGGATACAATTAAATTAGAGGGTGTGGTAGTGGAAACATTACCAAGTACGACGTTTCGTGTGGAATTGGATAATGGTCACGAAGTGTTAGCGCATATTTCTGGTAAGATGCGCGTACATTATATTCGTTTATTGCCAGGTGATCGTGTTTTGGTAGAGATGAGTCCATATGATTTGACTAAAGGTAGAATCACACAAAGACTGTAAAAGGAGTTTAAGATGTTATTAAATTTATAAAAGTTATAGAGATGAAAGTTCGTGCATCAGCAAAAAAAATATGTAGACAATGTAAAATAGTGCGTCGTCGTGGTCGGATTTATGTTATTTGTGTTAATAAAAAACATAAACAACGCCAAGGATAAATTATTTTATTAAGTTATAATAAAGTTTAAATTATAGTAGTTAAGTTTAAAAAATATGATTCGTATTGCAGGTGTTAATATTCCAGATGAAAAATGTATCGATGTGTCGTTGACATATATTTTTGGCATTGGGTTATCTACTAGTAGGAAAATTCTTGAACAATTAAAAATTGACCCTACTACAAGGACAAAGGATATTTCAGAAAGTGATGCAAATAGATTACGTGAAATCATTGAAGGAGATAATAAAGTTGAGGGAGAGTTAAGACATGAACGTAAGATGAATATACGACGACTAAAAGAAATAGGTTGTTATCGTGGGATAAGACATCAAAGGGGTTTGCCGGTACGTGGACAACGTACAAAAACAAATAATCGTACGGTACGTGGTAATAAACGTGTGACAGCTGGTAGCGGTAGAGCAAATGCTGCGTCAAAGACATAGGATTATTTTAAAAATTGAAGTTTTGTGTAAAAAATTTATTTTATATTTATAACAGTATCATGAGTGATGAGATAAATAAAAAAGAAGATAAAGTTGTCAAGGAAGACATAAAAACTGCAGTAGAAACAATGTCTACTGATGACAAAGAACCTGTTAAGATTAAGAAAAAAAAGAGCAGAGGTAATAGGCAGATTCGTAAAGGTCAGGCACATATCCAGGCCACATACAATAATACAATTGTGACGATTACAGATCTTAATGGTGCAGTGCTTGGTTGGTCAAGTGCAGGTGTTATTGGGTTTAAGGGAGCAAAGAAATCAACGCCATATGCAGCATCGCAAATTGTAAATGCTGTTGTTGAGAAAGTGCAAAAAAATAACATAAAAGAGTTACAGGTATTTGTAAAAGGTGTTGGAGGCGGTCGTGATGCGGCAATTAGAGCACTTGCAGCCAAAGGATTTGAGATTAGTTTAATTAAGGACATAACTCCAATAGCTCATAATGGTTGTAGACGTCGTAAACCGCGTCGTGTATAATTTTTTATAATCAATTAATTAATAAATATATTTAATTACAGTAGGATATGGCTCGATATACAGGACCAAAAGCAAAAATTTGTCGTCGATTTGGCGAAAATATATATGGTACGGAGAAATACGATAGAATTTTGTCGCGAAAAAATTATGCACCTGGTGTGCATGGAAAAAATTTTTCACGTAACAAGAGTGAATATGGTAGACAACTTGCGATGAAACAAAAAGCAAAGTATATTTATGGCATTTTAGAAAAACAATTTCGGAAGCATTATGAAGATGTAAAAAATCGTCCTGGTGTTACAGGTGATTTGCTTTTAGCCAGATTGGAGCAACGCTTAGATAATGTGGTATATCGATTAGGGTTTGCTCAGACACGACCGCAAGCTAGACAAATTGTCAATCATTCGATGATTTATGTAAATGGAAAAAGGATGTCAATTCCTTCATATGAAGTTAAAGTTGGAGATGAAATTACGATAAATCCTTCAAAGATAGGAAATGGTTATTTTAAAAATCAAGAGCAATATATTAAGAATAAAAAACATGTTGTTGCTTGGCTTAGCTTAGATCAAAAGAATATGAGTGGAAAAATGATTGCGCTTCCGAAACGTGATGATTTTGATGCAAATATAAATGCACAGGTCATTGTTGAATTTTATTCAAAGTAGTATTTATAGTTTATTTGTTATTAATAAAAAAAATATGTCGACAATATCAATACCAGAGGCTCCACAATATAAAGAGGGCAAAGATAATATGGGAACAATTGAAATTCCTGCTTGTTTTCCCGGGTATGGTACAACAATTGGAAATGCAATTCGGAGAGTGTTACTTTCTTCATTAGAGGGTGCTGCCATTACATCTGTGAAAATTAAAGGTGTATCACATGAATTTTCAGCAATTGATGGTGTAATGGAAGATGTTGTGCAAATTATTTTAAATTTGAAACAAGTACGTTTTCGTATGCATACAGATGAAAAAGTGACAGTTTCTCTTAAAGCAAAAGGGGAAGGAAATGTAACTGCAGCTGATATTAAAACTTCTGCTAATATTGAAGTAGTAAATACTTCACAAATAATTGCAAAGTTAACCGATAAGAAAGCTAAGCTTGAAATGGAATTAACAGTTGAAAAGGGGATTGGTTATGTGTCTTCCGATCAACAAAAGAATCGTGAAAAAGAACTAGGTTCAATTGTAATTGATGCTGTATACACTCCTGTAAAGCGTGTTAATTATAATGTTGAAAACATGCGCGTTGGAAAGAGGACTGATTATGATAAGGTAACTTTGGAAATTGTAACAGATGGAAGTATTACACCGCAGGAAGCATTTGATAAGAGTGTGGATATTTTGGTGGAACAATTTGGTGCGTTATCCAGTGGAATTCCTGTGTCTGAAAAAGAGACAGCGGAGGAGGAAGTAGTAGAAGAATAAATAAATTTTAAAAGTTTTTATGAAACACTGTAAAACAGGTAGACAATTTGGACGTGTGCGTTCACAAAGAAAGGCATTACTCAAGTCACTTTTGAGTAGTTTGATTATTCATGGTCGTATTGAAACTACTGAAGCAAAAGCAAAAGAAGCAAAAAGTGCTATTGATAAAGTGATTACAAAAACAAAGCGTGCTAATGGTTCGGTTTTGGAAATTATACGTAAAGTTGAAAATCAATTGTCAAAAGATGCTATTAATGTTTTGGTGCAAAACATTGAAAAATTTAATGGTCGAAATAGTGGTTATGCACGTGTTGTTAAATTGTCACCGAGAAAGAGTGATGGTGCACATATGGCTATTATTGAATTGGTAGATTTTACGCAGGAGCAGGAGGATAAAGTTACTGCTGCAAAACAAGCTATTAAGGTAGATGAGCAAGAAGTAAAAAATGATGACGAAGATTCATCAAAGTAAATAATAAGTTTTGATTAAAATCATGGAACGGCAATATCATTTATTTGACGCAAAAAATTATGTTCTTGGAAGACTCTCGACAGAGGTTGCGCAAGTTTTAATGGGTAAAAATAAAGTTGATTATACGCCACATATTGATAGTGGTGATAGTGTAGTTATTATAAATGCTGAAAAAATTAAGTTGACAGGTAATAAAGAAAATAATAAAAAGTATTACAGTCATTCTGGTTATGTTGGAGGAATAAAGGAAATAACGGTTAAGGAACTAAGAAAAAATAAGCCTGAAGAGATAATACGTAAATCAGTTGTTGGTATGTTGCCAAAAAATAAACTTGGTAGCCGAATGCAAAAGAGGTTGTTTATTTATGCTGGAGAAAAACATAATAAAAACATTGATATTACACATGAATAAGTATATAAGATAATTGATATTTTAAATCAAGAGTTATGGCAACAAAAAAGCAAGATAAAAAAACTATATCCCCACTGGATAAAGTTAATGATAAGTTTTTTATTGGAAAATATTATTATGGTGTTGGACGTCGTAAGACTGCTGTGGCACAAGTGCGCGTTTATTGTGACTTGAAAGATACTGTTAGTGAGTCAGGAATTATTGTGAATGGTAAAAAATATACGGAGTATTTTCATACTGATACACAAAAGGATCTATTTTTAGAACCCATTAAAGTTACTGGACTTACCGATAAGTGTGCTATATCTGTACTTGTAAAAGGGAGTGGAATTAGTTCTCAAGCTGACGCTGCAAAACTTGGTATTGCTAGGGCACTTGTTAAATATGATGAAACTCTTAGACCAACTTTGAAAGCAAATGGCTTACTAACCAGAGATGCGCGTAAAGTTGAGCGTAAGAAACCGGGACTTAAAAAAGCACGTCGTTCTCCACAATGGAGCAAACGATAGAATTTTGGTGTTTTGTTTTGATTGACTTTTTATTCTTGGGATGATATTATCCTTTTAGATAGATTAATTAATAAAAGAAATGAAAATATTACTTATAGTACAGGCAGTAATTTCAATTTTACTTGTAGTTGTGGTTTTGATGCAAAATAGAGGAGAGGGATTGGATATTTTGGGTGGCAGTTTTAATGGTTCATATCATACTAAACGTGGATTTGAAAAATTTCTTACACGTTCAACAGTAGTATTGGCAATATTATTTGTGGGAGTTGCGATAACGATAGTAAAAATAGGTATCTGAAAATATAAATTTTTCAGTGGTTATAATGTGTAACATTTGTTTATAAAATCTTCAATATTTCGTACAATTTTTTCACCAAAATCATTATTTCATGCAACAAAAGGTATTTCTTTGTTTAAAAAAATGATCATTATACTTTTGATTTTGGTTATTGCTGGAAGTTTTTTGTGGTGGATTATATCAATTTATCAGTTTATGACCGTGGTGCAACCGGCTAAAGGTGGTCAGTATATGGAAGCTTATGTGGGGCAACCACGTTATCTTAATCCTTTATTATCATACTCTTCAGCTGCAGATCGTGATTTAGTGAAATTGATTTTTAGTGGCTTATTTGATTATGATGAAAATGGTATGTTACGAGAAGATATTGCAGAGCGATTTGAAGTTAGTGATGACATCAAAGAATACACGATTTTTTTACGTAAAGATGTTAAGTGGCATGATGGAGAAAATTTAACAGTTGATGATGTGATATATACATTAGATACTGCAAAAAATATTGCATACGGTGCTGTGGGAGTAAATAATGATATACGTCTTGCATGGCATGATGTTAAATATGAAAAAATTGATGATTATACGATTAAATTTATTTTAAATGAACCAAATAGTGATTTTTTACATGAATTAACACTTGGTATATTACCAAAACACATTTGGGGAGAAATTGGTCCGGAACAGTTTCAATTGACAGAGTATAATCAAAAACCAATTGGTTCTGGTCCATATAAGTTTTCAGATTTAAACATGAATGAAAAGGAGAATTTAATTTCCTCATACACATTACGAGCGAATGAAAAATATTATAAAGGTGAACCATTCATTACGAAAATTGTTATAAATTTTTATCCAACGCGTGCAGATGCAGTCAATGCTTATAAAAACGGAACGGTGTCAGCAGTTATTGTTGATAAGAGAGAATATATTGATGCTTTAGATAAAATTGCGGACATAAAATCTATAGAATTGCCACATTATTTTGCTGTTTTCTTTAATCAAACCAAGAGTGTGCCACTTGCTTTTGATGGAGTAAGAAAGGCTCTTGCGTATGCAACTGATAGAAATAAGATTGTATCAGAAGTATTTGAGCAAAATGCAAATGTCAGACTATCTCCTTTTGCGCAAGGCGTTGTGGGATTTGATGATACATTACAACAATCATCATTTAATTTAGATGAAGCAAAAAAAATATTAGAGGAGAATGGTTGGAAAATTGGAGAAGATGGAATACGTGTAAAAAATGATACTCGTTTATCGTTTGTGTTACATATTAGCGCAAATCATAGAGAGCTTACACAGGTTGCGCATATGTTAGAACAGCAATGGAAAGAAATAGGTGTAGAATTAAAAATTCAGGAACATGAAAAAAGTGATATGGAAGCAAATGTTTTAAGGCCTCGCGATTATGACGCTTTGTTATATGCACATCAAATGCGTTTTGAGCCTAACTTATTACCATTGTGGCACGGAGATGAAAAGGAAGATCCTGGTATAAATTATGCTCTTTTTGATGATGAGAAAATGAATACTGCTTTAGAAGAACTTGTTAAACAAAAAGACAGTGATAAACGTCAAGAATTATACAAAGAACAACAAAAACGTCTTAAAGATGAAGTGCCGGCAGTTTTTCTTTTTGCTCCAAAACTTTCTTTTATACATAGTGATGATATTAAGAATATTCGTGTAAATCGTGTGAATACATCATATGATAGATATGTGGATATTCATTTATGGAATATTAAAGAAAAACGTGTAAAAAAATAAATTTAAAAAATAAAAATTATGAATAATATAGATAAAAGTAATCTTCGTAGAGTAATTTTATCAACATCAGAACAATTTAAAGAAGGTTTTGCTGTTGCAAGAGATATTAATGTAAACACTCAGTTTTCACGTATTATGGTATCAGGAATGGGTGGAAGTGCATTACATGCAAATGTATTACGTATTATCTTAAATAGTATTTCCCAAAAATATGATAATTATAAACTCATTTCAGTTTATCAGAATCGTTTTTACGAATTACCACCAGAGGCATATAATGATTGTTTGAATATTATTTGTTCACATTCAGGAAATACTGAGGAGACTATAGCATCTTTCAGAGAGGCATTGAAAAATAATTTACCATGTGTAGGCATCTCTGCGGGAGGAGAGGTTGAGAAAATGTGTAAAGAAAATAATGTACCACATGTAAAATTGCCAATTCCTTTTGACAACTTTCAACCACGTATGGCCACTGCACATTTTGTGTCCTCAATTTTACAAATTCTTGTAAATGCAAAAAAACTTCCGCAAGCAGTTGTGGAACTTGATAAAGTTAGTGATCAACTAAGGAAAAGCACGTTAAAAATGGAGGAACAGGGAAAACGGATTGCTAAAACTTTAGTGGGTAAGACACCTGTAGTATATGCTTCAACGAAGTTTAAGGCTTTGGCGATGATTTGGAAAATTAAAATTAATGAAAATTCGAAAACGCCGGCGTTTTGGAATTATTTTCCAGAGTTAAATCATAATGAATTTGTAGGTTTTTCAAATCCACAGTCGAAATTTCATATACTTATGCTTAGAGATTTGGAGGATCATCCGCGCAATTTATTACGTTATGAAGTAACGGCAAAGTTTTTAGAGAAAAAAGGAATTAAAACGAATATTATTGATATGCCGGAAGGAGATATTTTTTATCGTTTATTTGCAACAATAACTTTAGCTGATTGGATTTCTTATTATTTAGCACTTGAGTATGGGCAAGATCCAACTCCTGTAGATATGGTTGAAGATTTGAAGGAGGCGTTAAAGTAATGAGAAATAATTATATACATCTTTGGTTATTTTTGTGAAGGAAGAGGATTTGTAGTTTTTATGATTGGTGAATGAATAATAAATAAAAGTCTTGTGTGAAATGTATTTTTATGTTATAATGGATGGATTATCGGAAGCTTTTTGATTTGACGTTATATAATTCTTCATGTGATTTTTGTTGAAAAACATTAATGTATTTTTACATGACATATCCTTGTGTATAATTTTTTAGATGAAATTATATAGGAAAATAAATATTTATTAGGAGTTCGATTCTCTTACAAGGTACAAATTACAAAAAAGTATAA
>JALVPE010000033.1 GCA_027031945.1 Candidatus Moraniibacteriota bacterium | reverse complement strand
GGTATATAATCTTGTACTAGCCAATCAGGTAAATCTAATTTATTTGTTTGAAACTTTAAATTTTTAAAAAGTTTTACATATTGTTCTTTAAATTCTTGTTGATATGGTTCTATAACAATTAATGTCATTAGTCCAAAATTATTAAATACAACATATGAGTTTTCTAAATTTTTGCAAAAAAGTATATTCCCTGGAAAAATTAGTTTATGTGAACCATTATCAATATAAGACGTGATATTTTTAATTTGAATTTCATCATCTACATTTGAACAAAACTTTTCATCCATATAGAAAAAATTCTTTTTAATTGATTCTATATTTTTATATATCTTCATGTATATTCTTTTACCCGTTATCCGGAAGGGAGGTCCAGCTAAAAGAGCTTGATCGTTGTTTTGACTAATTATATACCAATTTTTTGGTATTTTGACTTTTGAATATGATACTTTTATCCATTGATTGGTAAAATATGATTGATATGTACTAATACCATAATGCAAAAAAGTATGTATTAATCTATTGTCATACATAATTATTATTACAATCAATAGTAATATGTATGATATTGTACTTTTTTTCATCTCCCTGGTGGGACTCCACCTAGTCCTCTTCCTTTATTTCCAAATTGATTTTTCCAGCTACTCTTTGCTCTATTCTGATAAAATGGCAAAAACTTATTCATGTTTTCATAATATTTTTTTGAGTAATCAAGACCCGTTAGATTTGTATCAGTACAATATTTTTGACTATCTTTCACCAAATCATCATAAGATTTCCATGTTAAGTAGGCACCTATTGATAATGAAATCCACGTTAATGCACTCTTACCACTAGGATCCACAAAGTTCCCCGGAGAGTTCCCAACATACCTATAAAAGTTAAAATCACCACTAGCAAATCCTATCGGGTCTTGACTTAAAAACCTCTGAGTGGTTGGGTCGTAGTACCTAGCTCTATATCGTTTAACCTCCCTTATTGTAGCAAATATTTTTAAAATATAGCTACTCTGCCAAGACCTTGCCAATAGAAGATAGATTTGGTTTTAACTTTCCTGTGTAGTGTTTTATATTTACTTCATCATTCATGTGCCCCAACTGATCCAAGATCCAATCATTTGGAAGACCATGCTGTTTGTACAGTGTATTGCATGAGCGTCTTAACTTCTGAAGACCACCTTCTTGAATGCCTACATCCCTACACACCTTTCTAATGGAAGCTGTAATATGACTACTTCCTATATAAGGCTTATTAAACTTTGAAACAAAAATATATTCATGTTGCCCATAGGTAAGCTCTTTTTGTGCTATAAGAGCTTGTTTAGCTTGTGGCAACATGTCTAGAAGCCTGGAGCGCTTGGATTTGGGCACATCTTCTACACCTTCACGTATACGCCTTTGTATTAAAATGGTTTTCTTTTTGAAATCTATATCACTCCACTTCAAACCTATAAGCTCTCCTGCGCGCACCCCTGTAAAAGCTACAAATAAAATAATATTTTTCACCTGCCTTGATGCATGATGCACCAATAGCTCAATTTCTTTTTGTGTAAAGAACTCCACATCTTTTCTTGTCTGCTTTGGTGCTTGTACAACAGTAAGAGGATTGTGTCGCATTGTTCCATCATAGACAGCAAATTTAAAAATAATATTGAGTACAGAACGATAGTTAATAATAGTTTTTGGCTGAAAATTTGTTTTGTTTTGCCAAATGAGAATATCACTGGCTTTAATTTGAGAAAGCTGCATGCTTCCAAAGG
>JALVPE010000032.1 GCA_027031945.1 Candidatus Moraniibacteriota bacterium | reverse complement strand
TATCTCCCGTTCATAGCCGAAGAGATCTACAGGAACATCACGGGAGAAACCTCCGTACACTTAGCGGACTGGCCTGAGTTGGGAGAAATAGACACATCGCTTGAAAGTTGGTTCGGAATAATGTGGGAGATTGTATCGGTAGCCAACAGACTGAGGGACGAGTCCGGAATAAATCTAAGACAACCGTTGAGACGAATAGTTGTATCTACAAGCAAAAAAGAAGTGGAAGAAGCGGTAATAAAGACTAGCAAAATAATAAAACAATTGTGTAATGTAAAAGAAGTACTTCTGAACGAGGTCCCGTCCGGGGAGTTTGTGGGGCGGGAAGAAAATGACTTTGCAGTTCATTTAGATATTCATTTGGATGAAGAGTTGAAAAAAGAACTAGGTAATATGATTTTTTCTACCATTCGTTGGTGTGATGACCTGGGTTATAATCCAGAGGAATGTATTAAAATTGCTGAACAGTCTCAGCGGAAGTTTGTAGAAAAAAATAGAAAGTAGTTTTTTGTGTCTGGGTATTGATGTATGGGTGTAGAATTTTGATGATGGTTAATGTAGTAATTCGTTGGGAAATATAAATGTAGCAAAGAATATAATTTATTAAGAAATTTATGTTAGAAATTTTTCAATATTGGCAGGTGAATTTGGTGTTGGCGATTATTACGATGGTTGGCTTTAATCAGTTTTATAGAATAACCGCTAGGAAAGCTAAAGATACGGCAAGTATGTTCATTATCATTTTTTTGATCATGAGTAGTATTTTTGCGTTGATGATACCTTTTGACAAGTTTAGAATTTCAATGGATTGGAGAATTTATGGTTTATTATTTGTAACTATTATTTTATATACGATAAATGATCGTATAAAGGCATTGGCCTATAAACATTTAGATGTCTCTGTCATTTCAGTGCTGACACAGTTGTCAAAGGTTGTTATGTTCTTGTATGGAATTTTCATTTTCAAGGAAGTTTTAATGTTGCGAAATATTATCGGAGCAATTTTTATATTTAGTAGTGTTGTAATCTTTTTTTATAAAAAAAATATTTTTCAAATTAATAAATATGTTTGGCTAATGATTGTGGCCGCTTTTGCTTTTGCTAGTGCATTGTCCATTGATGTAAAAATTTCTACACAATTTAATCTCATACTTTACTTATTGGTAGTTTTTTTACTTCCGGCACTTGTTGTTTTTGTTGTGGAGAAAAAGAGTTTTTTTGATTTAAGACAAGAATTTAATTTAAATTCAAAAAATAAGAAATGTTATATTTTAACGGGATTTTTCTTTGCGATGGCTGCGATTTTTCATTTGTTGGCATTTAGAACAGGTCCAATGTCAATTGTTGCTCCGCTTACGATGATTACTGTTTTAATAAATACAATTTTTGGATATATCTTTCTCAAAGAGCGAGATGATTTAGTGAAGAGAATTGTCGCATCTATTTTAGTAATAGTGGGCGTGTTTTTATTGGTATAAAATTTAAATTATGAAAACTGATAAAGTGATAATTAAAAAATCAAATATTCATGGAAAGGGTATTTTTGCTGATAAGGGTTTTTAAAAAGGTGAAGAAATTATAAGTAGAGAAGATATAGAAGAATGTAATTGTGGCAATTGTTAATAATTAAAATATGAAAACTACAAAACAAGAATTTAATACATTGGTTGAACAAATAAAACAAGATGATAATGTATTTGCTTTTTGGTTGGATGGATCTAGAGGCAAGGGAATGGAAACAAAAAATTCAGATTATGATGCACGTATGATTGTTAATGATAAAGTATTGAATGAATATAAACAAAAATATGGCAGTAAGGTGAATCCAGAAATTGAGATTAGTGTGATGACAGTAAAAGAATTAAAAGAGTATGCAAAATATGGTAGTGATATGTTTTGGGATAGATATAATTTTGTAGGGCTAAAAGTTTTATTTGATAAAGTTGGTGGTATACAAGAGATAATTAATGAAAAACAAAAATTAGAATTAAAAGAAAAAAACGAGATCATAAATAATAATTTAGGAAGTTTTATAAATCAAATATATAGAATGGAAAAAAATATACGTGATAATAATATGACTGCAGCAAAATTGGAAGCAATTGAAGCAATTCCTTTTTTGCTTGAAATTATGTTTGCTTGTGAAAATAGAATTAGACCGTATAATAAATATTTAGAATGGGAATTAGAGCAAAGACCATTTACAAAATTTACATGGTCAAAAGATGAATTTATACAAACCATTTTTGATATTGTTCAAAAAGAAAAGCTAGAAAAATTATTTGATATATTTATAATTGTAAAGTTAGTCTTACAAAATGATGGATATACAAAAGAATTTAATGAGTGGGAAGGGTATTATAAAGTGGGTCAATAAAACTTAAAATAGATTTATGATAAAAGCAATAATTTTTGATTGGGGAGGGGTACTTATTGATTCTACTTTAGGTAAAATAGACAAATATTGTGCTGAAGTTTTGGGTGTGGATATTAAAAAATATAATATAGCTCGTAAAAATAATTTTTATGAGTTTGAGCGTGGTCTTGTAGAGGAGGGTAAATTTTGGCAGAGAGTCTGTCATCAATTAAATGTGGATACACCAAAAACGAAATCACTTTGGGGTGATGCTGTGGAGGAAGTATTTAATGAAAAAGAGGAAATGTTTGAATTGATAGACAAATTAAAAGAACAGGGTTATAAAATAGGATTTCTTTCAAATACTGAAATGCCAGCAGTAGAGTATTGGAAAAGGAATAATTATGCAAAGTATTTTGATGAGGCTGTGTTTTCTTGTGTGGAGCATATTGCAAAACCTGAAGCGGAGATTTATGAGTTAATCTGTGAGCGTTTGGGAATATTACCGCAAGAGGCTGTTTTTATCGATGATAAGCCAGAGTTTATCAGTGGTGCAAAAAATGTTGGGATGGAGGGAATAGTATTTGAAAATATTGTACAATTGAAGAAGGATTTAAGTGTGTATTATGATTAGTATTTTTAATTTTTAAAGCATGTAATTATGGATAAAATACAAGAGAAACTAGAGACAATTGAACAAAGAAATAAACGAGTAGAATTGGATAAGGCTTGGGAGACAAGTTTTACACGTCGTGGATTTATTGCAGGTGTTACGTATCTGATAGCTTTTTGGTTTATGTGGTCAATTGGTGTAAATGATGCGTATCTTAATGCACTAGTTCCTACTGGAGGATATATATTGTCTACATTGTCATTGCCATTTTTGAAAAAGTATTGGATTAAGCATAAATTATAAGTATCAAAATTATTGTACAGAATTACTACTTATTTTTGTGAATCGGTTAAGTGATTTTACTACAATTTATCATCGAAACTGTTGACAAATAATCATTACGTAGTATATTAGGTGTATAATATGGAAATGTTATTATGATTAATTTATTATCTACAATAAAAAAGCAAAACAAGCGACTCAAATTTTTTGAGAGTAGTTTGTAGTGTTTGTAGATTATAGTTATGAACCTTGTAAATTCCTCTCAAAGAGGAATTTTTGTTTTTTGAAAAAATTTATTATCAATCTTTATAATTTAAGAAGGAGGCATAATCATGAGCGAACTTAAATTTATTTGTAAACAAGGTGATTTTTTGCAATTTGAAGGCTGGGCAGAGAAAATCTCTGCCGCCACTAAAGAGGAAAAATTTTTACTTTATCAGCCAGTTGAAAAATTACTTGAAATGGCTCAGAAGGAACGCATAATTCTTGCAATAAATGAACAAAGAATTATTGTAGGAGTTATTGCACTTTGGGCCATTGGTAAGAGTTGGAATGAAGTAGGTACGATATTTGTGTTTCCAGAGCACAGAAGAAAGGGCTTTGGGCAGGAGATAACGAGATTTGCTTTTGAGAGGTGGAATAGTCAAAAAATAATGTCCACCTCAAAAAACCCACTTTCAATGCATATAGCACTTAAGTCTGGTATGGTTGCTGTTACATCTGAAGGCGATATGAAAGAAGTAGTTCCGCTTACATGTGTTTGTGATGAATCGGATGGTGTAATAGATTCCGCAAAGTGTCCATTTCGGGATAAAGATTGTGTATTTTTGATTTCTGCTAAAACTGCACAGATGATTAATTACGTTGCTCGTAATGATGAAATTGTGCAAAGAGTAAGAAATCATCATTTTTGATAAACAAAAAGGTGACTACTAATCTTATAAAAGATTAGTAGTCACAAAATAATTATTAAAAATAAGAGAGCTATTTTAGTTTTTTAAAAATGTCTTTCCTGCGGAGGCAGGAATCTTTCTATGAATACAAAAATTTTCTTTAGATTTATTTGAAAGATTCCAGATAATGTTATTTCTAATCATTTGCTAATCGCTTATGAAGAAATAAACATTTCTGGAATGACAGGATTTTTTTTATTTAATAAAGCTTAATAGCTACAAAATAAGTTATGAACTTAAAACAAATTAAAAGTAATATCTATCAAATAGATAGTAACAAACCAGGCAAAAAAATAATTGTGCTGGGTGGTGTGCATGGTTCTGAAAAAACTGGAATTGCAGTAGTAGAAAAAATGATAAATTTGTTTGAAAAAAATAAAATAAATCTAGTGAACGGTTCTATTGTGCTTGCATTGGGTAATGAAAAAGCTATTGAAGCTAATAAAAGAATGGTAAGAGAAGGTGGTGATTTGAATAGATATTTTTCTCAAGAAAAATTAAATAATTTAGAAGATGCTTCTTATGAAGCAAATCGTGCTCGTGAATTGGCAAAAATTATAGACGGTGTGGATGTATTGTTGGATATTCACTCTACACTTACACCGTCTAGGGCATTTTTAGCTTGTGAAAATGAACCTAAGCATTATGCAATTCACAAATGGTTTAGTGCACAAGATGTAATCACTGATCCAAACTATATTCTCAGTGGTGGAGATTATTCTACGACTGACGAGTATATGAATGCAAGAGGTGGAGTAGGTGTGTGTTTTGAAACTGGGTATGCAAAAGATACTAGCACAGCTGACAAGGTTGTGGAGAGTATTTTGAATATTTTTGCAAACCAAGGAATGATTGAGCGTGAAGTGCAAAGTGATAGTGTTTGCAAAGATAGAAATGTATACAAAATGCACACAAGAATTGATTTAACCGAAAAAGGATTTAGATATGAAAAAGGTTTTGGAAAAGGAGATTTTGAAAAAATAGAAAAAGGTCAAGTAATAGGTTATCATGGAAAAGAAGTTTACAAATCTCCAGTAACAGGAATTATTTTATTTCAAGTGCCAAAAGAAATGTGGAGTGAAATGGGATGTGTTGGTTTTATTGCAGAAAAAATATGAAATTTTAAATTATTGACTTTGCTTTTTCAAGAAAAATGATCAATAATAAAGGTGTAACCGAGCAATAATGAATACTACTATTTTAGATACAGCTTTAGAAAAGCAATTGGTTGATTTTTACGGATTCAATCCGGTTTTTGTGCGTGCTAGAATTTTGCAATTTATGAAGTGGGCTAAAAAAGGTGATCGGATTTTACAACGAAAAATTGAGGAAGAGTTAAAAAACAAACCGCAACCTTTTGTGAAATGGGTCGGTGGAAAACGACAACTCCTAAAACAGTTTAAAGAGCTAGATCTGTATCCACCGGATGATTTTAACCCAACAAAAAATACTTACTATGAACCATTTGTCGGAGGT
>JALVPE010000031.1 GCA_027031945.1 Candidatus Moraniibacteriota bacterium | reverse complement strand
ATTACTGGAAACCTAAATATAGGTTTTAGACATTTATTTCCTATAATGCCATTTATATATATATTAACTGCAAAAATCATTATTGATTCCTATAAAAATCTCAGAAATCCTAAAAGAAAAAAAATTGTGAGAAGTGCTTTTATAACACTTATTATTTTATTAATTACAATTGTCCTAAATGCTTATCCATACTATATGTCTTATTTCAATGCACTTTTTGGCGGATCTTTGAATGGTTGGCATTATGTGACAGATTCAAATGCAGATTGGGGACAAGACCTCAAACGTCTTAAAATATATATTGACAAACATCCCGAAATCAATAAAATTCGAGTTGATTATTTTGGTGGAGATGATATACACAATCGACTTGGTGCAGACAAATATATATTGTGGTGGGATAGCAAACGTCCAATCGAACCTGGATATTATGCACTTTCTACTTTCTTCATCCAAGAATCCATTTACAACAAAAATAAATCCGACGATGATAGTTATCGCTGGCTTCAAAATTACAAACCTATTGACCAAGTCGGTACTTCTATTTTGATTTACAAAATAAATTAATACGGATATTTATTCACTTTCTTTTTTATCTTTAATTTGATTGTTTGATTCCTGCTTATCTTTTATAGACTGTTCAACACCATCTTTCATTTTATAAAATATTTTTTCTGAAAATCGCATATCCACATATTCTAAATCACTACGACGGCTTGGTAGATCTACTTTTTTTACAAACAATTTTGCAATATCAAAAACCTCATCTAAATCATGTGATAAATCAATAATAATATACCATCCCTCATCAGTCATAAATTGCACCTCATGTGAACCTCGTGAAACCACTATAAATGGTTGTTCAATTTCTACATTTAATACATATACCAATTCTTTACTTAGTGTTTTAATTTTGTTCAAATAATTTTCTGTCATTACGTGATCTCCTATAGATATATCTTGATGTGTTTCATCAACTATGACAAAATGCTTATTCTCTATAACAATCGGATCTTGCATTGTTATTTCTCTTTCTGCAATTTCACCATTGAGCATAAAACAAGATTTCATTGCCACACTCTTGCACCAAATTGCTACATCATCATACTCTTGAATATTTATAATTATTTTATTTGGAAATTGTTTTGTAATATTTACATTTTTTATACGGTTATCTTTTATAACATCTTTAATAATTTTATTTTTATTTACAAAAAAATAATTTTTTTTCTTAAGACAAGCTATTATTTGACCGTCTATATCACTTTTAATAACATTAATAATTTGATTTTTGTCAACTCTATTATTTCCTTGAATATCAAATTGATATATGTCCAGTAAATTTGAACACAAAAAAATATAACCCACACATCCTATAAAAATTACCACAACAAGAATAAAAAATTTTTGTTTCCACGTACGTGAATTTTTTTCATCCTTTCTCCTTCGTTTTTGTGAATTATTCTTACGCCGTACTATTTTACTTTTTGTTTTTTGTGTCATACCAACCTACACAATATTTATAAGAAAATCTTCCAAAATTAACTGCTTATTTACATTTGTTGAATTCATCCTATTCAACATTTGCTCCACTTTATCTGCTACTTTTATCAATTGAAATTTATTGGTTTTATGAGCTGCTACCCTTATACGATAAATCCATACTTGAAAAAAAGTCTGCAAATATATATCATCTTTTTTTGATAATTCCAACGCAAGGTCCAAACGCTCATATGTCTTTTTTTGCGTAAGTGTTTGCAATTCATGTCTAGCATATTCTACTGTATTGCGAAACTCTTTATCATTATAAATTCTGTGTAAAAATCCCGGACGACCGCTCATATCATTCATGTATTCACTTTTACCATATGCACTACAGAGTTCATCTACATTTACAGTGCCAAATCGCACAATAAAACAACGTGATTGGATTGTTTGTAATAAATTGCTCGTATCATGAGTTACCAGTATTATATATCTATCATTTTTTGGTTCTTCTAAAGTTTTTAAAAGTGCATTTTGTGCCGTAAACGTCATTTTATGAGCATTATCTATAATAAGTACTCTCGCCTTTTTATCAGGAGCAAGCGCCATAAAATGTATTGCATTTGTAATTTTCTCCACAGATATATCTTTTATAACAATTTTTTTCTTTCTTTCAATTTTTTCAGGCATTACAATATCTATATCACTATCTATTCCATTAGACAACTTAAATTCACTAGAAATGCTACCATTAACAATCCTATCAGCAAAAGCTCTTGCAACGACTTGTTTACCTACGCTTTCAGGACCAGTAAATAAAAAGCTGTGATGCAATCCGCCACCTCTCATTACTTTTTTTAATAATTCAATGTTTTTTTTGTGTCCTATAATTTTGTTATTCATGATTTTGTAGTATGAATAATCTCCTCAATTAGTTTTTTCTTAAATTTATCAGATGTATATTTTTGACCTTCTAATTTTATTGCATCCTTATCATATATATTTTCTTTTTCCAAAAACCTACGTATAGCATCAGCTAACATTTCTACTGTCGGAGCTTCAAATAATTCCCCTGTTACCCCTGGTAAAACCGTTTCTCTAGCGCCTCCTCTACCAAGTACAATAGTCGGTACACCAATTTGCATAGCCTCCACACACACGATTCCAAAGTCATCCTCCGCCGGAAATAATAATGCCCGTGCATTCATCAAATACTGTAACTTTTCTTCTTCTGATACATATCCCACCATTTTTATTGTTTTACCTGCTATTTTACTTAACGCAATTTGTTCTCTTCCGGTCCCCACAACAGTAAGTGGCAATTGCAATTTATTACATGCTTCAATTACCAATGCAACATTTTTGTATTTTGATAGTCGTGAAATAATCAAAAAACTTTTTTCTTCATTTTCAATAATTTTATCATTAACACTCAAATCAATTCCGGGATAAACAACCTTAG
Organism: Candidatus Moraniibacteriota bacterium; assembly: GCA_027031945.1. Lineage (GTDB taxonomy): Bacteria > Patescibacteriota > Minisyncoccia > Moranbacterales. Next base: position 13,704 of record JALVPE010000031.1, on the reverse strand, counting down.
CATCTCTGCGATAATATTTTTCAATCCTTTTTTGTGTGTATATCGAATTAGCAATTAATACATCCGGACGCTGAGCAGCTTGATGGTCCCAAATTCGCAAATAACTCAATAATAATCTGGTACAAAAACGATTTTTTTTACCTATTGCTTTTTTCAAATAGTGCTCATTTTCATCCCATACATAACGCATCGGAGAGTGTATATATGCAATATGTTTTGTATTGAGTCTTGTCACAATTCCTTTACTCCAAGCTCCTGAACTAGAAATAACTAAATCAAAATCTCGTAAATCAAAACTCTCTATAGCAGTACCAAAAAATGGTGTCAAAAGCCTATATCGCTTTTTTAACCACTTTGGCAACTTCTGCAAAAAACTGGGACGAATATCTTTACCGGCAAATTGTTTACCCATTCCATTTTTATCATACAATAAAGTATAAATCGGCGCATTGGGAAATATTTCAACAATATCTTCAAGAACTCTTTCCGCACCTCCAGGATACAACAAAAAATCATGAACGATTGCCACCTTCAAATCTGTCATATCTGCCTCTTGACTTTTTTCTCTTTTTGTGTAGCAATTATGCGAAGTCATTAATTTAAAAAAATGATTAAATACATTATATATTCTATCATTTTTATTAGTTTTTTAACAATAGGAGAAACATTATGTGGAAAAAGCTAACTCTCACAGGCAAAATTCTTATCGTAGCATTTTTTATTTTCACTACAATATCTATTTATAACAATCATAAAAATTATACCATCAGTGAGACATATTTGTATCACAGCGGAAAGATTAAAACTGTTCCAGCATTCGAATTTACAAATACTGGACAATTCATTGTTCACAAAAAGAATTGGTTTGTAGGTAGTACATTGTCAAACGTACCTGCCCATACAAAAATCAAATATAAAGAAGATGATCGTTTGATTTTTATTTATCCTGAAAGAGAAAATGCCAATGTTGCAGTTTTTGCAATAGATGTTGCGTGCCTTCCACATGGTTGGAAGGTGGTTGCTACTCAATAAAGAACAACACCGCGTACAAATGGATATCTGTGCGTGGTGTTTTTTATTTTTATTAAAATTTTATTAATACCTTAGCAACCAATCGTGCGCACCTATTCCAATCAAATCTTTTTATATTTTCAAAACCTCTTGTAATTGCATCATGTCTTGCTTTTTCATTTGTTAATAATAAATTTACCTTTTCCGCAATATCAGATGCTATTATCGGGTCTACCAAAAATGCACTTGTTTTCGCTATTTCTTTTAACGATGAGTTATTTGATGTTACTACTGGCACGCCTAATTGTTGAGCTTCCAATACTGGTAAACCAAATCCTTCGTAAAGTGTTGGGAATACAAAAACTGAAGCATTTCGCAAAAGTGCCCATTTTTCATTTTCAGATACAAATCCAGTTATAACAATATCCTCTCTAAATGGATGAATATCAATCTCACCAGCAATTCTATCCCATCCATATCCTCCCTTACCTACTAATGCTAACTTTTGTGTAATTCCAAAATGTCTTCTGAGAATCTCATATGCATTTATAATATTTGAAATATTTTTACGCTCTTCCAATCGTCCTATAAAAATTAAATATTTTTGTTTTTGTAATTTGTATTTATATAAAGTCTTTGCATCTGATTGAATATTTTCTTCCGGTATTGGATTTACACCTTCATACACAACACGTATCTTATCTTTTGGTACATTATACAAATTTATCAAGTCTCGTTTTGTATTATTTGACACACAAATAATATTTTTTGACCATTTACATGAATTTTTGATTCCTCTTCGCATAGAAAATCTTTCATATGCTGAATATGATTTTGGTTGCATTTCAAATTCAAGTCCATGCACAACGGATGTTGTATCTTTTGGATGAATTGGTGGCGCAATATGACCTGGCACTAATAATTTTTGAGGTTTATGAAAAAAAAGTTCTAGCGACAATCGTAAATACGTCCAAAGCCGTGGTGCCCATAATTCACGTACACTCCATAATTCCGGTAATTCAAAATCAACATTTTCCATTGTACCTTTACGAATGTATAGAATAACTGCATGTTTACTGAGAGGCTTACGCAAATGTTTAATAAGTTGATAGGAATATTCCTCAATTCCTGTGCGTTCATGTAAAAATGCACGTGACGCATCAATTGCTATTTTCATTATTTTTTACTGGCTAAAATTGTTTTCTTATAAATATCCAAATTATCCAAAACCTTTCCTGAACCACGCACTACACATCTGAGCGGATCATCTGCAACATAACACGGAACACCGATTGTCTTTGTAATAAGTTGATCTAAATTTCTCAACAATGCGCCCCCACCAGAAAGAACTGTCCCCTTATCCATAATATCTGCTGATAATTCCGGTGGAGTTTCTTGTAAAACTTTTTTAACTGAATTGATAACCTCTCTCAGTTCATCTTGCAACGCTTCTGTTATTTCATTTGAAGTAACGGTAATTGTTTTTGGCAATCCACCCATTAAATCCCGCCCACGAATATCCATTCTCTCTTCTTTTGTTTGTACAATTGCACTGCCAATTTGAATTTTAATTTTTTCTGACATTCGCTCACCTATAGATAAAGAATACTTACGCTTAATATAGTCTGCAATTGCTTGATCAAATTTATTACCTCCTACACGAGCGCTATATGATGAAACTACTCCACCTAATGATATTACTGCTATTTCGCTTGTGCCACCACCAATATTGATTATCATATTGCCCTGCGCTCCATGAATTTTAATTCCAGCTCCAATCATTGCAAGTATTGGTTCTTTTACAACATAAACTCTTTTCGCGCCGGCTTTTTCCGCCGCATCAACAACTGCACGACGTTCTGTAGAAGTAATTCCTGCCGGAATTGATATCATAACTTCAGGTCGTAAGAAAAGGACTCTTCCGGTTACCTTTCTTATAAAATATTTGAGCATTGCTTCTGTTACACGATAATCGGCAATTACTCCATCTCTGAGAGGTTTATACGCCATTATAGTATCTGGAGTACGACCAAGCATTTCCTTTGCTTCATCACCTACAGCCAACACCTTGTTTTCCACAACTGAAACAGCTACAACAGATGGTTCATCCACAACAACTCCTTTATCCGGTACAAATACAAGTGTATTTGCCGTTCCAAGATCAATTCCAATTTTCCGTACAACTATACTCATAATTCCCTATCTAAATTTAAAATTTTACTTATTATTTTTATGCTACTTATACAAAAATTAAAACGTGATATACTTACCAGCAATATAATCTACTATCGGCTCTTTCGTTGTTTGTGTAATTTTTTGTGGTAATTTGTTCAATGCAAACCACTTAATATCATCACATTTATGTAGTTCCATATTTCTTGGCTTACCCTTCACAATATGTGCTATGAAATTAAAGGCTACCCAATGTTGCTTTTCAGATTTTATAATATGATCCGTATGTGGCAAATATCCTGTAATTTTTATCTCAATATCTAACTCTTCTTTTATTTCTCGTTTCATTGCTTCTATAGCAATTTCACCAAATTTTACTCCACCACCCGGTTTAGACCACCACCCAACTTCATTACGAACTTCTCGCCCTCTTTTTATTAAAAGTACTTCTCTTTTATCATTCAAGATTAAAACACCTCCACCTACACCTATGTAATCTTTACCTTGTATAAATTCGTTTACCATAAATATAATACATTTAAATACTACTCTTTAACCAAAGTAATATCAACACCTATTTGCCTGAGTCTATTTTCTAAATTTTCATATCCACGATTAATTGAATATACACCCCTAAGAATTGATTTGCCCTTTGCTCCAATCATTGCAACTAGCATTATTGCAGCAGGTCTAAGAGCTGGTGGAGACATAAGGTCGGCACCCTTCAACTGTGTAGGCCCGGTAATTTTCACGCGATGTGAATCTATAAGGACTATATTTCCACCTAGACGATTAAGCTCAGTAAAATACACAGCTCTATTTTCATACACCCAATCATGAATAAGTGTTTTACCACTAGCCATCATTGCGATTGGCACAAAAAATGGAAGATTGTCCATATTTAATCCTGGAAAAGGTAGCGCATGAATTTTATCTTCAAGTGCCTTCAATTTAGAAGGTATCATTTTTATATCAACCAATTTTGTTTTTTTATTGCGTGATTTATATTTTCGTAAAATTTCAAATTTCTGACCCATTTTTTCAAGTTTTAAAAGTTCCAACTCCAAAAATTCAATTGGACATCGCTTCACAATTAATTCACTTTTTGCCGTAATTGCAAGAGAAAGAAAAAACATTGCCTCAATCGGATCCTCACTAATATCATATGTGATATTCTTTTTTAATTTCTTTTTTCCATGAATTTCCAAAGTTGTTGTACCTATTCCTTTAAATTTAACTCCCAACTTTTCCAAGAAAAAACAAAGATCTTGCACCATATAATTTGAAGTAGCCATTTTTATTACAGTTTTACCTGGAATTTGTGCTGCCGCCATGATTGCAGTCTCTGTCACTGTATCTCCTGACTCATACAATACATTATTATCAGCTGGCTTCAATGAATTTGCAGAAACATCAAATCCTTTACTTGTAACCGATATATCTATCCCATAATTTTCCAATGCGTATAAATGCGGTTTGATTGTGCGCTCACCCAACTTACAACCACCTGCCTGTGGAATAAAATATTTTTTATGTCTACCACTAAGTGAACTAATTAGCATAATCGCACTACGAGTTTTTTCTGCTGCTTCTTTATTTATATTGCGAAGGATAAATGACTTAGGAGACTTAAGTATCAATGTCTTATCTTTCTTTTCAACTTCCATTCCTATACTTTCCAAAATTTCTATCCACCTATTTACTTCTTCTATCTGTGGGACATTTTTTAGTGTTGTCGTGCCATGATTCATAACTGAAGCAGCCAAAATTGCCACTGCTGCATTTTTTGAACCATTAACCATAATTTCGCCTGTCAATTTTTTGCCACCATTAATTTCAAAATATTGCATATTTACATAAAAAAAATTACACCTCTGCCTTCGTAAAGTATATGCTAAAATACACTTTTTTTCAAGAAAAAATAATTTTGTAATAAATATAACATAAAAATTTAAAAAAAGTCACTTCTCAAGTAGCGACAAGAAAAGTGACAATTTAAAAAATATTTTCGTCTTTACAAAATAAAAATAAGACGAAATATGGTGCAAAGAACTTAGCACCAAAATTACTTCAAAAAAATAAATTTTATTTTTAATTATGACTTATGTTAAAGAACAAAAAAAATCGGTTCAAGCATTTAATTGCTCACCCGATTACTATGTAATTATAGCATATATAAACTCAAAAGTCAATTACAATCTATCTTTATAATTTTTTGCCCAATATAACACCTTGTTACCATAATTTATACATGCACTACGATTAAGTCTTGAACCACAATAATATCTCCTTGCCGCATCAAATTCTCCCTTTTCACTTGTTGCTCCATCATTTGCAAGTTTGATTGCCATTGCCATTACACCATCTGTTAAACTCCACGGATCAGCCGGCGAATGTCCCGTATAACTCGAAATTTTAGATTCATACCCAACCCAAGTTGTAGGCATAAATTGTGACACGCCCATAGCTCCACCAATTCCGTAACTAAGCGGACACGATACTTTCTTTTTTTTATAGTTATAACCCAAATCTTTACAAATTCTTTTGAATATCTTTTGATTCTTTTCTCCCATTTTACTTTTTTTATATGTGCATCCACCGGTAAATCTTCCTAAATTAGTCTCCACAACCAACATACCTAATATAAAACTTTTGCGTACACCGGTTTTTTTACTTGCAAATTTTGCAGCTTCTTTAATATCATCCGTATTAAAAGAATTACCAAGAAGCGCAGAAAGTTTCGATTCCACTTCAGATAATTTTGCATTTAACTGAGCTATTGAAGTATCTACTTTAATAATTTCAACTTGAACTGCTGCTGCCTGTGACAAAAGCTGTGATTCTGTTTTTTTATGTTCTGCTAATAATTCCTCTTTTTCTTCTTTTAATTTTTTTAATTCCTCTTTTTTTTGTTCTTGTAAATTCTTTGCATTCTCAACTTTGTGCATCATATCCATAACCCTTATACGCATTTTTTCCAAATCATCCGTTGTATCTAGAAATCTATTTGTACCATCATTTTTTACAACGAAAATAACTGGATGATTATTGGATACAAAATACACTCTACGAATAGTGTCTGCCAATGAGCTCTTATATAACTCTACTTGATTATTTAGTTGATTAATTTGTGCATTTCTTCTATCAATTTCTTCTTCTTTTTTTTCAATATCTTCAATTACCTCATTAATTGTTCTTTTTGTTGTGCCAAGTGATTGTTTTACTGCACCGAGATTTCCTTGCAATATAGCTTTTTCCTTTTGTTTTTTTTTCACTTTTTTTTCATTTTTTTGTTTTTTGTCTTTATACTCATCTTGTTTTTTTTCCAATTTTTCCTTTTGCTCTTTTGTCATATCGCTAACCATAGAATCATCAGCATACACAAATCTATTTTGTAAAATAGTTATACAAAATAACAAGACTATTACCAATACTACAACAAATTGTTTTTTATAAATTTTAGACTTCATCTTTACATAATACCACATTTTATTAAAGTAAAAAACAGATACTCAAGAGAGAATATCTGTTTCAAAACATCAAAATATAATATATTATACTTATTCAGTTTTTTCTGCAATATCACTTTCTTCTTTATCACTTTCTTCACTTCCACCATTTTCCTCACCCTCTTCGGTATCACTCACTCCTCCAACTTTAGAAACATCTGCATCAACTTCGCTATCAAGTTCAGCCATTTCTTCCGCTGTTCTTGGAGCTGTCACAGATGCAATTATCGCATCATCTTCAAGTACAATTTTTACATTATCACCAACTGTAATATCTGCAACAGTAATAATATCTTCAAATGTAGCCAACTTTGAAATATCAACTTCAACTTCATGAGGTAAATTAGCTGGAAGTGCACGTACAAGAAGTATATCATTATTTTTCACAAGTGTGCCACCAAGTTCTTTTACTGCAGCAGACACTCCTTTAAATACCAATGGAATCTCTGCCTCAACTTCTTCATTCATATTTACAACATAAAAATCAACGTGTATAAAATCATCTGTAATTGGATCTGTCTGAAAGTCGTACACTAACACGTTTACAGGTTCTGCACCCTCTACTTTCAAAGAAACGACTGTATTTGTACCGGCAGAAGCAAACATTTTTTCAAACGCTACTACATCAACCCACAAATTGCTAGATTTTATATCCTTTCCATACATTACAGCCGGAATATTTTTACTGGCAATATTACGCATTTTTTTGCCTGTTTCTTCACGTTTCTTTACGTTCAATGTTATCGTTTCTATATTATATATAAATTTAAATTAATGTATTAATTCTAAAACATATCGCTAACGTATCCATCAAATGATTCCAAATAATCATGTACTGCTATAACATCATTGTCTGACACAACATCAGATTGAAAAAAAGTTTGTGCCTCCATTGGGGTCGTATCAGTTAATACTCCAACAGTCATCATGCCAGCATCACTTTGCGACATAAAAATCATTGCCGCACCAGCACACTTCGCACATGAGATATGTAAAATAGTTCGATTTTTGTCATAACCTAATGGTGTATATGATAAATGCTCACGCTGTGCACCGCATACCGGACACCTCTGTGGAATTACACGATTTTGTTCTCCTCGCTCTATGTTCATATAAACAGTATATTAGTATAAAAAATAAAAAAAAGCAAGTCTTATAAAAAATCTTAATATGATTCTATATAATTTTTCATTGTTACCTCCCGTCGTACATATACACTCATAACTATTCCGCATGCAATCATAACACTCAACAATGAACTTCCCCCATAACTAATAAGTGGCAACGGTATCCCGGTAACAGGCATTAGACCAATATTCATACCCACATTAACTGTAAAATGGATAAAAAACATCGACATTACTCCAACAACCAAAAAATACCCAAACGCATTACGTGACTGACCTGCAATAAAATAAAATCGTGAAAAAAGCACACCAAATAACCCAAAAAGAACAAGGACTCCAATAAATCCTAGAGATTCGGCAATTGTTGCAAAAATAAAATCTGTATGCTTTTCCGGTAAAAAATTTAATTGTGATTGTGAACCATACCCAAAACCTTGACCTGTCACGCCACCATTCCCTACTGCAATTATTGATTGAATTACATTATAACCGCTACCTTGTGGATCAAGTTCCGGATGTAAAAAATTTACAATACGTGCTTTCTGGTATGGTGCAAAAAGAGTCCATGCAATAGTAGCACATACTACACCTATAATTATAAAAGATGCTAAATACCTTTTTTTAATACCTGAAACAAATATCATTACAAACCAAATACCAAATACTACCAATGCTGAACCGAAATCAGGTTGTTTCAAAATTAAAAATGCAATAATACTTACTAAAATAAATGAAACAATAATTGTTGTTATCTCTCCTAATTCTCCACGTTTCTTTGAAATAAAATGTGCTAAGAAAATAATAATAAAAACCTTAATAAGTTCTACAGGCTGAAAATACGCAAACCCCAAATTAAGCCAACCTGAAGTTCCCCGAAATGTTGTTCCAAAAAATAATGTTACCAAAAGTAATCCAATAGAAAAAAAATAAATAAAAGTGCTATAAGCTCGCAAAACATTATAATCAATAAGTCCAAATAAAACAAATCCTCCAACAGCTAAAACAACATAAATTATATGTCGCACAAAAACAGCGCTATTTGCATTATCACCATACAAAAACATACTTCCAAGAGTTATGATTCCAAATCCCAAAAGTAATAATATCGTAAAAAAAAATATAAAATCAAATTCAAAAAATTTTCGTAACATACTTTAAATTATCAATAGTATGCAACACTTAACTATTCTGACTCTAAATCTTGATTTCGCCCCACTGGCAAATACTTTTTCATAAAATTCAAGGAATCAAAAATATTTGTTTCTGCTTGCATAGTCGAGGATTTTATATTCCCCGGAAATTTATGTGGCCATAGCAAACGAAATTCCCTTTGTGAATTAGAGTCTAGTGTACGCATCTCTGTTTTATTTACCGCAATCGGTACACCTCTTTCATCTCTGAGAATAACATTTATTACAACGCTATGAAAATCATATGGGCTATCATTTGATACGAGTCCGAGTGCCTCAGCATAATTCGTATCATTTTCAACAAGTCCAAATCGTTGATTTTTAACAACAATTTGAGGGCTATCAAATTCTGTAAATTTAACCCACTCAACATTATTAATAGAAACTTTTACACTAGACGGTTTTTGGGCCGTTTCTATCCCAACTTCAATAATGTACTTGTTTTCATTTGGCAAAATAAAGGTTTGATTGTTACGCGTTGCTAAAACATTTCCACTACCATCTAAAACTTCAACTGTATAATAAACCAACCTGCCACCATATAATGCATTTGGATTATGAATATTCGCAACAACGTCATATTTATTTTCTCCTCCATATACTACATGTGCACTCTTTACAATTAAATCTTTACCAACTAATTCCTTTGAACAAGCTTCGCACGGACCTCCACAATCAACACCTTCTTCTTTTTGATTTTGTTTTCCATCAGAACAAGTTGGACTTGAAACCACTAAAGAAACAACGAGTCCAATAAATGTAATTAAAATAACAACAAAAATACCTATAATGGTAAAACGCTTTGTATTTCTATTCATAAAAATATTTTATCTACTATAATTCTAGTATAAACTAATATTATTAAATTTACTAATCCAAAATACAAACGCCGACAACAAAATTACAATAATAATTGAGATAACAAATATCTTTCGTCCTTTCTTTTCGTAAAAATCTAACATGACTTAAATTAATTAATATTTAACATTTTATTTTTGAGAAGCTAATAATGCACTTCTCACTGAACAATTCACCTCACGTTTGTATAAAGGTCGTTTATCAGTTGCATACATGCCAATAGCATCTTCAAAAGTTTTACGTCTATCATGTGCATAAATTATCCCTAATGGAAATTTATCTTCTTCTAAAGATTTTGCAAAAGCTTTGGTTCTATTACCAACATCATAATTTTCTTCTATATAATAAGTATGTTCTTTAAACCACTCATAAGTATTTACTTTATTAAACACTACACAAGGTTGGAAAATATCTACAAGTGAAAAACCTTTATGTTTAATTGCTTTACTTAAAATTTCTTGTGTTTCCTTGGGATCACCTGCATTTGCGCGTGCCACAAAAGGCGCATCAAGTGAAATTGCAAGTGCCACAGGATTGATCGGCTCATCTATCACGCCCTCAGGTTGAGTAGGTGTTACCATCCCCTCCTGAGTTGTCGGAGCAGCTTGACCTTTGGTAAGTCCATAAATCATATTGTCATGTACTATCACTGTTATATCTGGATTTCTGCGAATTGTGTGAATAAGATGATTACCTCCCTCACCATATACATCTCCATCTCCACTTGTCACTATCACAGTCTGCTCTGGATTTGCAGCCTTGATACCTGTTGCTACAGGTAAAGCTCGTCCATGTAATCCATTGAAATAATTTGTTTTGAGATATTGAGGCAATTTTGCAGCCTGTCCAATACCTGAAACAAGTGTTATTTCTTGTGGCTTCAAATCCAAATCTTGCAAAGATTTTTTCAAAGTTTGCAAAATGGGAAAATTCCCACATCCAGGACACCATTGATTATCTATCTCTGGCGGTACATTGAAATCTTCTTTTTGTTGTGATGCTGTAATCATATTTTTATTTTTAATCTTATTTGATTATAGTATATCATCAATACAACTTATATTCAAAACATATAGTGGACAGGCATGCCTGTCCACTACACAAAAAACACAATTATTATTTTTACTATTATTTGATTAATAAAATAAAAAACCCTTAAATTAGCAATGCTAATTTAAGGATTCAAAGAGACTAAGTACAAAGTGTCACAATAAGTGACTAAAAGTCTCAGTTCTTGCGAACGAACGCGAAACGACAGCGCTGAGGCCAATCGTGGCCAAACCAGCTCAAGCTGAGCTTACGCTCACCATCCCAATCGTGAAGAACGAGCACGCTCCGGTGGCCATCAACCTGCGCATCTGCACCCAATGCAATAATTGGGAATTTTCTCTGGAGTTCAGGATGCTGCGCTCCCAGTGCTAAGAACTCCTCATGAGTAGCTGGACGATACCCTACTTCATCCATCTCATCAATGAGATTTTGAGATTGCTCAGATTTGTCCCGGTGTACGAGAGTAATCTCGATATCCTTTTTTTGTCCATTTCCACTCAGTGGAAAATGTTCAGAAGTGATGTCCGGATTACAACGATCATATTTACCAGCTTCAATCGCATCTTCTAACGATTTATAACCGCCAATGGTAACCGTGCATATCTCATAACGGCTTGAACTTTCCTTCTGCATTGTTTTAAAAAGTCGTCGCCAATATTCACGGCCTTCGTCAGTTGCAAGAACATGAAACTGCTCATCAGTGATACCCATTTCCTTGCGAACCTGATCCGCATTTGTAAGCATTCCGAGGCCGAGTCCCATTCCGGATACTACTGCACTTTTTTTATTCATAACACTTCTCCTTTATTTTGATACACTTCTCACAATCACTGACCTTTCAGTAATCGCCCCAGTATATCTATATAATAAGGTACTTTGTCGCATTTATATACGAACGCCTAATTATAGCACGAAACAACAGTCTTGTCGACTGTCGCGATTTTTCACCGTAATTTTTCACACAATTTTTTGTTTACTGCATTGTAGAGACGCATTGCAACCTGTCTGCCGAAAAGGTAGATTGCGTCTCCACTTATAAAACACCTTTTATTTTTTGAATTAATTCTTCCACACTAAACGGATCCCCATTCCATTTTAGAATTCTTTCATCAATTTTTCTTTCACATTCTTTTTCTAGTAAGTTTGCAAATTGTCCTGTTGCATTATTTTCCACTACTACAACTTTCTTTGCATCTTTAATCATCTTTTTTGTCTTTTTATTCATCGGGAAAACTTGTACAAAATGTACAACACTCACCTCTTTATTATCGATATTTTCTACCGCTTCATCAACTACGTTTCTATTTGAACCCCAACATACAACTAAGGTGTTTGCAGACTTTTTTCCTATTATCTCTGGATCAAGCGCTGTTTCTTCCAAAAGTTTCTTACGCTTAAATAATCTTTTTTCCATCATTTGCATCCGCAGACCATCCATATCTTCTGTGATACGACCTTGTTCATCATGCTCATCACTATCAGCGCACACCAAGCCAACGCCATAACCCGGTACACTTCTAGGAGAAATTCCATTATCTGTTAAAGCATATCTTTTATATTCTCTATCTGATTCAACAATATGTTTCTCAGTCGGCAACACTTTGAAATCTTCTTTATCAATTGTATAGAGAGCATCTACAAAATATTGATCGATAAGCACAAATGTTGGAATTTGATATTTGTCTGCAGTGTCCAGTGCATGTGCTGTAATTTCATATGCTTCAACTGCTGTGCCCGGTGCATAAATTGCTCGCATAAATTCACCGTGACCAGCATGCAATACCAAATCCAAATCCTCTTGAGCGGTTCGTGTTGGCAAACCGGTAGCTGGACCAGGTCGCTGTGCGATGTGGATTGTAATCGGTGTCTCAGTCATCGCAGATAACGAAAGAGCTTCACACATAAGTGCAAATCCCCCGCCTGCAGTAGTCACAATTCCACGGGCCCCTGCATAACTTGCTCCAAGAGTCATATTGATTGCTCCGATTTCATCTGTCGCTTGCTCCACTACTACACCACATTCTCTGCCATGTTGAGCTAAAAATGTTAACAGTCCGGTTGAAGGCGACATAGGATAAGAAGAACAAAAATCAACTCCACCAGCCAATGCACCAAATCCCACTGCATCAATTCCAGAAATAAACAAATCATCTTTAACATCCTCATTTGTTTCAAAAGAACATGTGACATCATGACTAAAAGCAAAATGTTCTCCCATTTTATATCCTTTTCCCAGTGCTTCTTGATTTTTTTTGATAATGTCTTCTCCTTTCTTCACAAAAAATTGTCGTAAATATTCTTTGGGTTGTGCAATATTCACTCCCATCAGTCCAAGTATTGCTCCCGCTGCCACAGTATTGGCAAATACTCTATTTCCAATAGCCTGCGCGATATTTATAAAATCCACTTCCATTATACAATCACTGCAAAAATCCTCTTTCTTAAATCCCAAAAACATCGTCTCATCTGTAAAACGTTTCTTACTATGCTCATATGCATTTGGATCAAGTGGCACAAATAAATCAACTCGTGATTGATAAGCATCTCGCTTTTTACTTGAAACTCTGATTGTAGTAGAGTTCATACCACCTCTAACTCGTGACATGTATTCCTTGGTGGCAAATACATGATAGCCTTCTAACTTGAGAACATGCGTCAAAATATGTGACACACTCTGAATTCCCTGACCAGCTTGCCCAGCAATAACTATAGAAAAATCATCTTTAATATGTTGCGACATAATATTTATATTTTAATATTCATTTTTATTTATAACTCATCTAGGGT